>JBDTSA010000091.1:0-6950 GCA_039931335.1 Acidobacteriota bacterium | reverse complement strand
CGAGCAGGTCGAGGATCTGCGCCTGGATCGTCACGTCGAGCGCCGTCGTCGGCTCATCGGCGATGAGCAGCTCGGGATCGCAACTCAAAGCCATCGCGATCATCACGCGCTGGCGCATGCCGCCCGAAAATTCGTGAGGATAATTATCGATACGCTCATGAGCTTCGGGGATCCCGACCGTCTTGAGCATCTTGATCGCGTGTGCGTACGCCTGCTTTCTGGTGTGGCCGAGATGGAGCTGTGTCACCTCCATCAACTGCGTCGAGATCTTGAGGAAAGGATTGAGCGATGTCATCGGGTCCTGAAAGATCATCGCCATCCGCTTTCCGCGGATCTTCCGCACGTCGTCGATCGGCAGCGCCCGCACGTCGGTTCCGTCGAAAACGATCTCTCCACCGACGATCTTTCCCGGCGGCTCGGGTATGAGACGCATCACCGAAAGATTCGTTACGGATTTGCCCGAGCCCGATTCGCCGACGATGCCGAGCGTCTCACCTTTTTTGAGCTCGAACGAAATGCCGTCGACCGCCTTAACCATCCCATCTTCGGTTTGGAAGTAGGTCTTCAGATCTTTAACCGAAAGAATTGTGCCGCTAGTGTTCATAATTTAAGTGTGAACGATATCAAGTGTGAGCTATGAAGTGTGAACCGTGAGATCAAAACTCTGAATTTAGATCCACCGATCGGGCGTGCTTACCTCATTTTTTAGCTATGCGTCACTAGTTCATCCCTCATAGTTCATAGCTCATAGCTCATAGCTCAAGTTCACACCTAGCTAAAACTTTCTCGTCTGCGGATCCAACGCGTCGCGCAAACCGTCGCCTAAAAAATTCAACGAGAACAATGTCAACGCCATCGTCACGCCGGGAAATATCAACTGCCAGGGGAAGATCGCGATGTTCTTCACACCATCGGCGGCAAGGCTTCCCCACGACGCATACGGTGCCTGAACACCGAGACCGAGGTACGAGAGAAACGCTTCGGACAACATCACGCTCGGAACCGTCAGCGTCGCGTATACGATCACCGGCCCAAGCGCGTTCGGGACAAGATGGCGGAAGATGATCCCGAATGTCGATACACCCGTCGCCTTGGCAGCGAGAACAAACTCCTGATTCTTCAGGCTGAGAATCTGCCCACGAACGACACGCGCCATGGTCAGCCACGAGACAAGGCCGAGTGCAAAAAATAGCAAAAAGATCTGGCTCATGCCGAGGCTTACGACATTGGCGTACTTTGCACCAGCGGAAGAGCCGAAGCCAGTCGCCGAAATAGCGTAAGCAGTCAGAACGATGAGCCCGACCACGATCGCCGTCTCCAACAGGCCAAAACCGGCTCGCAACAAAGTGTCGCGGATCGATAGTGAAAGGCCTTCACCGAAAATTCGGCGAAAAATGTTGACCGCGACAAGTACACCAACTACTCCGACGATCAGTGCTCCCAGAACCGCAGGCAGAGCAGCGATCAGCGCTTGAGTGTTCGGCCCACCGAAAACCGAAAGTAGAACAATGACGATGAGAATGTAGGGTATGGCGTAAAGCATATCCACGATGCGCATCATCACGTTATCGATCTTTCCGCCAAGATAACCCGCAATCGCTCCGTAGGAAACTCCGACAAACAGCGCGACGATCGTCGTGATCACACCGACCGTCAACGATATGCGCCCACCCTGCAGAACGCGTGCAAAAAGGTCTCTGCCCTGTTCGTCCGTTCCCATCGGATGCTCCAACGACGGAGGGAACGATTTGATCAAGTTGCCATCAGCCGGAATATAATCGGGCGTTACGCCCGTAAGCCACCTCAGTATTATCGGTCCGACCGTAACGAGAACGAGCATCACCGCCAGCACGATCATCCCGAACACGGCGAGCTTGTTCTTTAAAAGGCGCCGCCATGCGTCCCGCCACAGCGATGTCCCCTTTACGACTGTTGTTTCCTGGACCATAAAATGTTTATTCGTATCGGATTCTCGGGTCTAAAAATCCGTACGAAATATCGACGATCAAGTTAAAGACCATCACGAGAATCGAGAGAAATGCAACGATGCCGAGCGTTAGAGGCTCATCGCGATTCAAAACCGATTGAATGAAAATGTTTCCAAGCCCGGGAATAGCAAAAACTTTTTCGACGACGACCGTCCCCGCGAGTAATCCTGCGAGCGCCGGGCCGGTGTATGAAACGACTGGAATGATGCCTCCGCGAAGCCCGTGTTTTAGCAAGACTGTTTTTTCGTCGAGGCCCTTTGCCCTCGCCGTTCGAATATAATCCGACCGCATGACCTCAAGCATTCCGGCCCGCGTAAGTCGAGCGATGTACGCAGCGTATATCGCCGCGAGCGTTATGACGGGCAAAACCAATCCCGAGATTCCGCCCCATCGGGCCGGCGGGAGGATGTAAAGTCCGAGAGCGAAGACCAGAACCAGGATCGGCCCGAGGACAAAGTTCGGTACCGAAAGGCCGAGCATTGCCGCGGCCATCGCACCGTAATCAAATCTAGAGTTTTGTTTTAAGGCGGCGATGATCCCTGCGGAGAGGCCAATGATCAACGCGAGCAAATATGCGAGCACCCCGATCGTCGCGGAGTACGGCAAGTGCCGCCAAATGATCTCATTGACGGACTGTCCAATGTATTTCAGCGAATCCCCGAAATCGCCGACGGCAACGTTCGAGATCATCAGCCAATACTGCGTGTACCACGGCTTGTCGAGCCCGTATTTTGTGCGAATGTTCTGCTCGATCGCCGGCGGTAATTTCTTTTCACTATCGTAGAAAGTTCCCGGAGCAACGCGGATCAGCGCCCACGTTAGCGTCACCACAAGCAACGCCATCGGGACGATCAGAAGCAGTCTGCGGAGAATGAATACCAGCATATCTCTATTCGACCGGGGCGCTTTTTGTCTCGCCCTGTTTCGACTTCACAAACTCCTCTTGCGTTCGCATGATCGCCGATACCTGTTCTTCAACGACAGGGTTCTTCTCACTCATCAAGTTGTCGACATTCTTGTCCCACTTCGCGGAGTCGCGCTCGATATAAACAAACTTCCACGGATGCAGCGTGCCCGGATTTGGATAAAGACCTTTCACATACGGCTTCTTGAGCCAGCTCGTGCCAGGGACGCCGAGCGGTATCACGATCTGCTTCTGCATCATGTACAGCTCAGCCGCGGCGAGCTTCTCATATCGTTCCTGTTCATCGATCGTGTTATTTGCTTCGTCGAGCATGCGATCGTATTTTGGATCCCACCAACCGGTAGCTCCCGTATTATTCGGCGAGTAGAAGAGATACAGGAACGTGTACGGATCCATGTAATCGCCAACCCATCCTCGGCGGCCGAACCCTTCGTAATCCACCTTGTTCAGCAGCGGCAAGAACGTCTTGAACTCCATGTTCTTGATCGGCACAGTGATACCCAGATTCTGTTTCCATTGCGCCTGCGCGAACTCGGCCGTCGACTTATTGCTCTCCGACGTGTTGTAAGTGATGCTCACGCTCTCAACCGGAAACGACGGACAGCTCCATCCGCTGCCCGACTGCTGCACGGGAAACCCCGCCTCGGTCATCAGCTTTCGCGCTTTCTCCGGATTGAACTTTCTCGCCTTCCATTCGTCGAGCGAGCTTCCCTGCTTCTTCAATTCCTGCGTATAGATCTTATCTCGCGCTTCCTCGTACTTTGGGTATATGCCGAACGGTACAAAATCCACCAGCGGTTTGTATGTTCGCCTCAGCTTCTCGAAAGCATCACGGTCGACCGCCAATGCAAATGCCTCGCGGACCTTTTGATTGTCCATCGGCGGCTTCTTAACATTGATGACATAGAACTCGCTGGCATTTTCCGGAGACAGCAGATACTCATCTTTGTACTGGCTGACCTGGTCGAACCACGGAGCCGGGACGGTGTGATTGTAGATCGCATCGATGCGGCCCGACTTATACAGGTTCATCATCGTCGTCTGCTCATCGAGCGGATAAAACTCGATCTGATCCAACTTCACGTTCGCCGCGTCCCAGTTGTTCAGATCCTTGACAACGACCAACTTGTCATACGGAAGATGCTCGAGAACTTTGAACGATCCGCTTGTCACGATGTTCTCAGGCCGCGACCATCTGTCGCCAAATTTCTCGACGACTTTTTGATCGACGACACGGAAAAATTGGTGACCGAGCAATCCCATGAAATACGGCGCGGGTTGATAAAGTTTTATACGGAACGTGTAATCGTCAACCGCTTCGACACCGATGTCCTCAGCTCTCACAGGAACCAGTTCTCTACCCTGCAGCGCGGTCTTAAGCTTCGGGTCACTGTCCGTAAGTTTCAGGAGGTCCTTATCGGATGTCGGCACGGTCAGTCGCTCGGGTTCGTCGAGAAACTTATGAAAGTCGCTGTCCCCGGCAGGCGTTGCTTCTTGCGGTGTAGAAGCCTCCACCATATCGACAAAATCTTTTTTCAATAGAAATTTGCCATCGGTACCTTTGGCGAACGCGAATCCGGAGTTGTACGCCTCGGAATATTTTATGTAGTAGCCGAGGCTCGCGTTTCGCGAAGCAAGTTCCGGTCTGAATCCGCGGCGGATCGTGTACACAAAATCATTTGCGGTTATCGGATCGCCGTTCGAGAACTTCGCATTTTTACGGAGATGGAAAATGTATTCGGTACCGCCCTCCTTCACCTCCCAACTCTCCGCCACTGCCGGGATCGGCTCCATCGTCACCGGATGGTATTCGATCAATCCGTCATATAACGCCATCAAGATGCGGGCCTCAGGCTGGCCGTTCGGTATCGCCGGATCGAGCGACTCCGGTTCCGAGCCCGTGATGTATCGGAAAACGTTTTCCGACGGGGCTACGGTCTGGCCAAAGTACTGATTTTTAGCAGAAGAAGTGCATCCGGAGAGCAGGAGGGAAAGCGTGATAAAAAGTGCGAGAGAAAAAGTTGTGAAACGCGTCGCTTTCATAGACAAACTCCGTCGACCTGATTTTCTGGAAGCCCACACTATGGGCTTAGGGAAAGCTAAGGGGAAATAGCCGAATGCAAATAGGTTAACACGCCTCGGCGAATCTATGATTCGTTTTTTCTCTATTTCGGTTGCCAATCGGCGTCGATCGAGACGTCACCGAGGGACGGAGCGTCAAGGCTGTTCATCTCAAAACCGGCGACGTACGGCTTGACGAGCGAGTACGACGTCGGAAAGTAAAGAGGTATCGCCCATAGCTCATAGACCGCGTTGGCCTCGGACATCGTGACGTCCGGCGATTCGATGACGGGTGACCGTTCCGGCGGTTTGGGTGCGGAGCTATTCTGCGGATCACGAGCTTCGACGCCAATCTCGCTCGAGGGCGTTCCGGCTTCAGAGGGGTGTTGAGGCGGCTTCAGGATCGCGAGGATACTCATCAACTCATCGGCGGTTGGAAAAACTACTCCGCGGCGGATCAGATCGAAATCACCCGCGTTACGCGCTTGCTCAAGTTCGGCATTCTCTTTCACGACGACTTCCGTTTCGATATTCAGGTTCTGCTTCCACATTCGGGCTACGGCACGAGCCACGCGCTGCTGCGTCTCGTTCCGGTTGACGACGAGACGGATCACCGGAAAATCCTTACCGCCCGGAAAGCCCGCTTCTTCCAGAAGAGCGAGCGCCTTTTCCTTGTCCTGAATTATCTTGACGTCCGAATTCGTGCCGAACGGAAGAAATGCCAGCGCGGGTTGCGTAAACCCTTCCATTTCTCCCTCTGTGAGTCGATCACGTTCGATTGAGATGGCGAGGGCCTCGCGCACACGCCGGTCGTCAAACGGCGGCTTCTCGTGATTGACCTCGTAAAAATTTACTGCTGCGTGGGTACGGCGGCGAAAATCCTCGAACGGTTCAAGAAGCTTTAGGGCGAGCGGCTCGAAGTCCGCGTTCGTCACCGCATCAATATCTCCGGACTTGTACGCAGTCAACGCGTGCTCGGCATTCTCGGTCGCGACGAACTGCACGCGCTCGAGCTTGATCGCTTCACGATTCCAGTATGTTTGCGATCGCTCCAAAGTAATGCCGCCGGCGTCCATCGCCGAGATCCTGAACGGGCCATTGGTGATGACATCTGGGATCGGTGGCCGGTCGCCGTGATCGCTACCTTCGTAAAAGATCGGGCGGAAGATCGAGTGAGCGACGAGTTTCGCAAAGTCTTTATCAGGCGCGATCAGCAGCACCTGAACGGTACGTATGTCCGGTGCGGAAACGCCGAACAACGTCGGGGCCGGGCCAATTTCGGTGTTCGTATTTGTGTTCGCCTCGGCGGATTCAGATCGAAGTTGGGGAGACGGGATCGGGTCACCCACGATCTCGCGATTTGTATTTGGAAGGAGATCTAACGATGGCGTCGCGACATTCTTTTTCTTGAACGGAAATCCGACGATGTTCTTGAGCAGGTCGCGGTGCGTTACGGCATCGCCCAATTCGCCGAGCCGTTTCCACGAACGGACAAAATCCTGGGCCGTGACGGGCTTGCCATTCGACCATGTGGCGTCTGCCCGAATTCGAAATGTCCACGTCCGGAAATCATCGCCCACCGTCCAACTCTCAGCGGCGGCGGGTTTTTCCTTCAATGTCTTTGCGTCGATCTCGGTCAGGCCTTCGTACACAGCGCGAACGAGATCGGTCTCGGGCGGAGCAATCGCCCGCGCCGGATCCATACTCTTCGGAAGCTTACCGTTGCTCCAACGAAACTCCTGCTTTCGTGTCGGCGTCGTCCCAGAGTAATACGGCTCGGGTTTCGGCTTCTCGAGATCGTTGCAGGCGAGGCAAACGATCTGGAGCGCGATAAAGCCTGTGATCGCGATGAGCCGCCACGACGCCGTGATGGCGCGATGTAAATTTTGATTTCGGCTTGCTTCGGTGTTAGCCACGGATTTGAATATCTAGACGCTACGCAGGAGTTTCAGCTGCTCGAAAACGTCAGCAACTTG
>JBDTSA010000090.1:0-6953 GCA_039931335.1 Acidobacteriota bacterium | reverse complement strand
CCCAATCTCCCCATCTCCCCGTCTCCCCATCTCCCCCTCTCCCTTTCTCCCCTTCTCCGCTTCCTTCTGATCGCTATCCTTTGTGCACTTCTTACTTTCGGCTGTGGCTCAAATCCGACCGACCCTCGCACTGTAATCCCGGGTGATGCTCTCGTGTATCTGGAATCGAATGACCTCGCGAAAACCCTCCATGCGATCATCGACAACCCGAAGTTCGAAGCCGCGGCAAAATTCAAACCTAATCTCAACGCCCTGAACGGCGTGAAAGCCTCGATCGCTGTAACCGGATTCGAGACTTCCGAACAATCCCTTACCGAAGAGAACGCTGTGCTGAAATTCCAACCTCGCTTCGTCGCAGTCGTCGAGACAAAAGCATGGGGCTGGCAGACGACAAGCTTTATCGAGAATCAACTCGGAGAGTTCGTTAACGACGTCTACGGCGGCGAGGTCGAAATGGAGATGACGCCGCGGAACGACGGCAAGTATTTTGTTTGGAGTGCGCAGGATGGCCGCAAAGCGTTCGCCCTGCAGCAGGACAGCCTCGTCTTCTTTGGCAATGATGAATCTGCGATCGAACGCTGTCAGTCAGTGAAGCGAGGCGAGGCGGATTCGATCGCGAAGAATCCGAAGATCACGGAGGATGAACGTCTTGCGTTTGGTTATATCTCGACGGAAGGCATTGGGCAGATCGCGAATATTGCGGGAGTCTCGCTCGCCATGAGTGCGAGCGAAGAAGAAGAGGTGAAAAGCTTTGTCGCAAGCGTTTGGCCGGAGATCCTGCGTAATGCCGTGAAGGACGTAACTTGGTCCGCATCGTCGACCGAGAATGGAATCGAGGACAAGGTTCTCATTACACTCGACGACGAATCCGCCCGGGTCTTTGACGAAACGCTGGCCCCGGCGCAGGTCGGACAATCTCAGCTCGCGAATCTGGTACCCGTGTCGGCAACAAGTGCGACCCGTTACATTCTCCGCGATCCACAGATCGCGTGGCGGAGTATCGTTCTGACGGCCCGAAAGAAGACCGACGAAACGAGCGGCGGTTTGATCGCTGCGTTCTCCGGCAGTTTGTTCGAGGCGTATGGTATTGAAAACCCCGAGTTGTTTCTAAGTGCGGTAAGCGGGCAGCTTGTTACCGTCAAACTCACGGCTGACAGCGAAGATGTCGTTGTTATCGGCACGGTCAAAGATACGGTAAAAGTTCGCAGCTCGATCGCGAAGGAGATAAGTTTTGCCCGGCAGCCGGAAAAGAAATTCGCGGTTGATGTTTGGATATCGGATGATGGCGGGCTTTCGGCCGCGTTTATCGACGATCGAATAATTGTCGGCGACGCCGAAACGGTGTTGAAGTGTCTCGAGGCAAATCAATCGGGCGGGAATGCGGAGCTGGACCGGCAGTTCGCGGCGTCAAACGCCGTCGCATCGAGTGTCGTCAACGAAACCGACTCTCTTGGAAAGATTGTCGACGTATTGTCCGAGCAGAAGAACGAGAACGAGCGGATCGCCATCCAATACAAGACCGAAACACGCTTCAATAAGAACGGTGTCGAACGGCGCACAGTTTCAGACTTCGGCGTGATAGGTTGGATCATCGAGCACCTCGCGGAAACTAATAACTAAAAACAAAGAATTAAGAGCGGAAAGAGATCTGCCCCCTTTCGTTTTTACTTATTAGTTTTTAGTTACTTTTGTCGGGCCCGCCGCTTCAGTTTCCTGATACTTCGCTCGATCCAGTCTTCAGCTGCCTGATAGTGCGGGAATCGTCGCTCGTCCTCCCGGAATACTGCCGTGTGGTTGTATCGGCGTCCGTTATGATGGACGGTGGGATGTTTGATATGGAGCATTTCGTGAAAGACGATGTATTCGATGACGAAACGGGGTACATCACGAGCGTCGAGCGATCTGCTAACGACGATCGTCTCGTGCGTAGCGTCGTGATGCGCCAATATCCGGTAAGTCTTTTTTGTCGACCACGTCATTACCGGCTTCGGGAGCTCGCCGCTAAAGTACCAGAAATTCAAATTCTCAAAGATCTCGTTAAGATCGTAAACCTCCCCTTTATCCGTCGTCACGATCTTCCGCCCGTGCGATCGCTTTCGATCGTTTGCCCGTTCGCGCATCTCGGCCGAATCGACGTAGCCCGAATAGATCTCATCCGCCCGTTTCGAAACGCGTTTCCGCAGTAATTTGGCGACCAGGATATATGCCAGGGCCCGATGTGCATCGGCCGGCATGTCGCGGCACATATCGGCGATCCGGACGAAAACCTTTCCATCGCGGACGCGGATCGTCTGGTTTAAGGACACGTACGGGTAATAGATCACCTCGATCGCTGGAATCTTCCGATCTTGCTCGAGATGACCAAAGGCTTCCTCGTAGAATTTCCTGATTTGATCGAGTGGTATCTCGCTGAGAGTGTTAATCACGGTTTTAACTAAAATAATTGACAGGATTACCCTTAAAATGGTATCAAATTACTTGGAAGCAAGCCTCTCACACGGAATTTGCTTCCGGCTCGCCGTGAAAAAATGGTCCGCGAAACAAACCTGAAGATCGAGAAGCGCTACGGTTTTCCTGACTCTCGCGGACAGTCGATTCTGACAGCAATAATCAACGAACATTTCGTCACGGGCGAACCCGTCGGATCGAAAACGATCGCCGAAAGATTTGCGAATGCCTCGGGTTTAAGCTCGGCAAGCATCCGCAGCGTGATGGGCGAGCTTGAAGACCTCGGTCTTCTTGAACAGCCGCATACATCGGCTGGCCGCGTTCCGACCGATAAAGGCTACCGGTTTTACGTTGACAATTTGTTGGGCATCCTCAGCATCTCGAACGACGACCTGCATCGCATCGGCGATGAATTTGGTTTGAATGAGAGCGACCTTGTTGAGACGCCTGACAGATTGATGGAACGGACCTCCCAACTCCTATCTGCTCTTTCAAATAATGTGGGAATCGTGGTTTCGCCCAGTTTGGCGAACGATCGCCTGCAGCATATCGAATTCGTAAATCTTTCCGAGAAACGAATACTCGTCGTGGTGGTCTCTTCGCCGAATATCGTCCATAACCGGATCATCCGGTTAAAAGTCACCTTCGCAAAGGAGGAACTGGATCGAACGGCGAACTACCTGAACGCGGAGTATTCGGGAAAGAGCCTGGCCGAGATAAGGTCAGAGATCCTTCGGCTCATGCACGAGGAAAAAACGATGTTCGATCGGTTGCTGCAGACGGCCGTAATTCTTTGTTCGGAGAGTATCGACGACGAAGAAGACAAACTCGGCGAGGTTTACGTAGACGGTACGTCGAACATCCTTACAAAAAGTGATTTCGCCGATCTCGAACGTCTGCGGGAACTCCTGACCACGATCGGCGAAAAATCTCGCCTCCTTGAGATTCTGAATGAATGTGTCGCCCGCGACGCCGAGCGTTCGGGGGGAGTGCAAGTGATGATCGGTACGGAAAACCGGTCGCCTTCGCTGCAAAACTGCACGCTGATCTCCGCCCCTTATCGTGTGGCCGGCGGCGCCGCAGTCGGCACGCTTAGCGTGCTCGGACCGACCCGAATCGAATACGCAAGAATGATCTCGATCGTCTCTTACGTGGCTCGAGTCCTCGAAAAGGTGATGTCGCGCGACGTCATCAATAACTAACTCCGATGAACCGGCAACCGCCGGTGACAAATAATGGATCCAAATAAGGAAATCGAAAACATCGGTGAAATTGCCGACGCTGCCGAAACGGAAGAAACTGTTTTGGTGGATGATTTTATCCGGCAACTTGAAGCGAAGGAGAAAGACCTTCATATAAATGCCGATACGACCATCGAGATCGAGGAAAGCTTCGACGACGGAAACCTCCCTGACTTCATAAAGGAAGATTTGCAGATCGAGAAAGTAAAGCCGTCAGTAGCCACCGCTCCTGCTCCCGCGCCTGCGAAGAAAAAAATCGGTAATTCGGCTGACGTTTCGTTCGAGAAAGAGATCGCCGGATTGAAAGAGAAGATCTCGCAAATGCAGGCCGAGCGGGAGGAACTGGTCCAAACTAGCCAGCGGCGAGCCAAAGATTTCGAGAACTTCAAATCGCGCACCGAGCGCGAGCGGAACGAGACCTTTCAAAACCAGATCGGGAACCTTGCGACGCAAATGTTGCCCGCACTCGACAATCTCAACCGTGCGGTCGATTTTGCATTGGCAATGCCCGACGAGCAGCGGACCGGAATTCAACCGTTTCTTGACGGAGTTATGCTCGTCAGCCAACAGGTAAACGACGTCCTTGCTGAGATGGGAATTCAACAGATCGCGACCGTCGGCGAGGTTTTTGATCCGCATTTTCACGAGGCAGTTGTGACCGAAGAATCCGACAAGTTCGATTCGAATACTGTTTCGGCTGAACTGCTTCGCGGGTATCGCATTGGCAACCGTGTGATCCGCCATTCGATGGTCAAAGTCACGACGACGCCGCGATCCGAAGATTCAGAGACGGACGACCCGGTCACCGAAGTCGAAGAGGAAGCAGTCGAACAAGTGGAAAGTCAAGAAAACGAAAGTCCCGATCACGCCTGAAACTAACCCTCCCGTACAACCTCCCTGCCAATAAATCACACCCGAGAGATGTTATGAGTAAAGTAATTGGAATCGATCTAGGCACAACCAACTGCTGTGTTTCCGTCCTCGAGAACGGAACGGTGCAGATAATCTCGAACAAAGAAGGCGGCCGCACCACGCCTTCCGTCGTTGGCTTCACCGACAAGGACGAGCGTCTCGTCGGCCAGATCGCCAAGCGGCAGGCCGTTACCAATCCGGCGAACACGCTTTACGCCGTGAAGCGGCTGATCGGTCGAAAATTCAGCGCCCCTGAAGTCGAGAAGATGCGCGAGGTTGTTCCCTTCGAGATCGTCGAAGCACCGAATGGCGATGCTCATATCAAGGTGCTTGATCGTGTTTACAGTCCGCCCGAAATCTCCGCGATCGTGCTCCAACGCCTAAAAATGGCCGCGGAAGAATTTCTCGGCGACCGGATCACTGAGGCGATCATTACCGTCCCGGCATATTTCGACGACATGCAGCGGCAAGCAACTCGAGATGCGGGCAAGATCGCCGGCCTCGAAGTCGAGCGCATCATAAACGAACCGACAGCCGCCGCCCTTGCGTACGGTTTCGGAAAAAACAAATCGGAGAAGGTCGCGGTATACGATCTGGGCGGCGGTACGTTCGATATCTCGATCCTTGAGATCAACGATGGCGTCTTTGAAGTACTTTCGACGTCGGGTAACACGTTCCTCGGCGGTGAAGATTTTGACCAGCGGATCATCGATTGGCTTCTCGCCGGATTCAAAGCCGAACATGGCGTCGATTTGAAGGACGACAGACTCGCGCTCCAGCGTTTGAAAGAAGCGGCCGAACGTGCGAAGTGCGAGCTCTCGAGCCTGAAGGATACGAATATCAGTCTGCCGTTCATCGCGGCCGACCCAAGCGGTCCCAAACACATTAACGCGAATCTGACTCGCGAGAAGTTTGAAGAGCTCGTCAAGGACCTCGTCGACATGTCCGTCGAGCCGTGCCAGAAAGCTCTGTGGGATGCGAAACTTCAGCCATCGGACATCGACAAAGTGATCCTCGTCGGAGGGCAGACGCGGTCGCCGATCATCTCGAAGACAGTTACCGAGGTATTTGGCAAAGAGCCTTCGTCGGAGATCAATCCGGACGAGGTTGTCGCGATGGGTGCGGCGATCCAAGGCGGCGTGTTGACGGGCGACGTCAAGGACATCGTCCTGCTCGACGTGCTCCCGCTGAGCCTCGGGCTGGAGACGCGCGGCGGATTGTTCGTTAAACTTATTTCGCGCAACTCGACGATTCCCCTGAAGAACACGATGACGTTCACGACGGTCGTCGACAACCAGCAGTCGGTCGAGATCCACATTTTGCAAGGCGAGCGCGAGATCGCGAGCGGCAACAGAAGTTTGACGAAATTCGAACTCGTCGGAATTCCGCCGGCACCGCGCGGCGTACCGCAGATCGATGTTTCGTTCGAGATCGACGCCAACGGAATCGTCAACGTTTCGGCTCAGGACAAGATGACGGGATTGGAGCAAGCGATGCAGATCACGCCTTCGTCGGGCCTCGCTCCGGAAGAGATCGAACGGCTTATAAGCGAATCGGAAACCTCTGCCGACAAGGATCGTGAGGAACGCGAGCTGATCATGCAGCGAAACAGGCTCGACAACATGATCAAGAATGCTCGTAAAGCGATGGCAGAATTCGGCCGATCGTTCACAACCGAAGAGCAGATGGAGATCAATGGCATCCTGAACGGGGCGGAGGAATCGCTTTTCACCGAGGACGTAACGGAGATAGAGCTGATTCTGGTCCGTGTCGAGGAGACCGCGAGCCGAATCACCGCGGCTATGATGACCCCTGCGTAATTGCGGATCTCGGATCTCGGATCTCGGATTGCCGATTTTGTGGACTCTGCAGCCGACCATTCGGCCGACAGGTCTTGTTTGCGACTTTGCGGCTTTGCGTGAAGCCTGGCTGCTTCGCATGCAGACGCCCACTTGAGTCTCAGTTGACAGTTTCGGTACAATAACATTTGGCGTCAGTTCAAAGGTTTGAGCTGGCGCCTTTTAGATTTCAAATTTCAAATTTCAAATTTGAAATTTACAGACCGATTTCATGGCGAAAAGAGACTATTACGAAGTTTTAGGTGTTACCCGGACGGCGACTGAGGTCGAGATAAAGCGTGCGTATCGCACGCTTGCTGTAAAGCATCACCCCGACAAGAATCCCGGGGACGCGCAATCCGAAGAGAAATTTAAGGAATGTGCCGAGGCGTATGCTGTCCTGTCCGATTCACAAAAGCGGGCGCAGTACGACCGTTTGGGCCACGCGGGTATGGGCGCTGGCGGATTCGATCCGGGGTTCTTCATGTACTTCGAGGACGTCGACCTGGGCTAC
>JBDTSA010000089.1:0-6954 GCA_039931335.1 Acidobacteriota bacterium | reverse complement strand
CGTCGCCCTTGGCGACCGTCTGAAATTGAAAAGACCGTCTTTTCAGACAGCCTCTTTTTCTTTTTGTCACGACGCTAGCATCGACTTTCGTACGCCGACTAGATGCGCGTCGATCTTCTCTAAAACCCCAACCGCCAACGCCAATGCCCTGCGTCCGTCTTCGCCAGTGACAGGAGGTGGGACGTCATTTTCGATCGAATCCAGAAACGCAGTGATCTCCGCTCGCAGCGGTTCGACGTCATTGATCGCTAAACGATCGATCGTAATGCCGAGCAGCGGATGCCCAGCGCCGGGGTTCAGCGATGTGAGTGACGCGAACTTTGTCGCGTAGTCCAGAACTACGTATGCATTCGTCTGATAAAAACGCGTCTTGCGAATTTTTTCAGTTCCGATCCGCGATGCAGTAATGTTCGCGACTGCTCCATTCTCGAATTCGATCCGAGCGTTCGCCGCATCGACTTTGTCGGAGATCACCGGAATACCAACGGCGTGGATCCCGGAAACTTGCACATCCTTTCCGACGAGCCATTGAACGGCGTCGAGGTCGTGGATCATAACGTCAAGAACTACATCGACATCGAGAGAGCGATTGGGAAACGGCGAAACACGATGAATTTCAAAATAGAGCGGCTGTGTAACATGCGGCCGAAGCGCCACCATCGCCGGGTTAAATCGCTCGAGCTGGCCGACCATCAATTTCGCACCTGACTTTTCCGCCGCAGCGATCATCTTGTCAGCTTCGTCGAGTGTCGGAGCGATCGGCTTTTCAACCAAAACATGGATACCCAGCTCCAAAAATGCGCATGCGATCTCCGAATGACTTTCGGTTGGCGTCGCGATCGAAACCACATCGACCCGGCCGAGTAATTCCTTCCAATCGTCGAATAAGGCGCAGCCGTTATCCTCCGCAACTTTCGCCCGGGTTTCGGGATCGAGATCGCACACGCCGACAAACTCGACGCGTCCCTCTCGCGCGAGTTCAGCGTAGTTGCGAGCGTGATGGCGACCGAGACTGCCGACACCGATGACCGCAGACCGCGGAATGCGGGATGCGGATTGCGGATTGCGGATTTCACTCATTTGAATACATGAATCTTTTTCGTGATACTTTACATTCTCAGTCACGAATGCCCGAATGACAAAAGGCGAATCCGCAATCCGCAATCCGCGATCCACCATAGTCTGGCTGCTCTTCGCCGTTGCTGCTATCGTCGTCTATTTCGCCGGACTGACGGTTCCATTGCTTGGCCCCGACGAGCCGCGTTATGCGCAAGTCGCGCGCGAAATGTTCGAGCGCGGAGACTGGATAACACCGACGCTCGGCGGGTTCCATTGGTTTGAGAAGCCGGCGCTTCTCTACTGGCTGGAGATCACGTCGTATAGCCTTTTCGGTGTTTCGGAATTTTCGGCGCGACTGGGATCGGCACTTTTTGGCTTGGGGACCGTCGCATCGCTTTGGATCCTCGGCAGGCACATCGACCGTTCTTTGACGAAAAACGAAGAACGAACAACGAACAACCTTGCGAACTGGCTTGGGTTGATCGCTGCATCGACAGTTGGAATTATCGCTTTCGCCCATGGAGCGAGTTTCGACATCATTCTAACCTTTCCGATCACCGCCGCTCTGATCAGCTTTTTTATTTACGACTCGCAGAAACGGTACGCGTGGCTCATTTCGTTTTACTTCTTTATCGGCGTCTCACTGTTGGCAAAAGGACTCATCGGTATCGTATTTCCGTTCGCGATCGTCATTTTCTATCATTTGCTTCTCTGGAGATTTCCGACGCGGACTCTTATCGTAAGCTTCTTGTGGGGGACGCTGCTCGCAATTGGGGTTGCGTGCACCTGGTATCTGCCAATGTATCTACGTCATGGCTGGGAATTCATCGACCTATTTTTCGTCCAGCACCACTTTCAGCGCTATACGTCGAACAAGTATCTTCACCCGCAGCCTTTTTATTTTTTCTTTTGGGTGCTGCCGCTGATGACGATCCCGTGGCTACCGTTCTTTGTCGCTTCGATTTGGAATCTAGGAAAGCGGGTTCTAACAAGTGGTGCCGTCGCAGAAGACGATGGTCAAACCGAGGCGAGCCGCCGATCGCTGATAATTTTTTCGCTGGCCTGGGTGAGCGTTCCGCTCGTCTTTTTTACATTCTCCGGCTCGAAATTACCGGGTTATATTTTACCGGGTGTTCCGGCGGCGATAATTCTGACCGCGGAGTACATCGACCGATTTGTGCGAAAGAGCCCGTGGCGGGTATACGCGGTCCAAGGCATGGCAGCCGTGACATTCGTGCTTGTCTTAGTCGCTATTTTTATGTTCGTGCCGAGCTTCGCGAAGTTGGATTCGGTGAAGGATCTTTTTGCCACTGCCGATTCATCTGGTTATGGCGACGCCTCGGTATTGATGCTGCACCGGATCGCACATAACGCCGAATTCTACGCACCGGGTCGAATCGTCAGAGATACTGAAGGAAAGCCAAAGCTATTATTCGGGCCGGCCGAGGTATTGCGCGAACTCCAGCTCCGGCGGCCAAAACCTGTACTGGTTCTGGTGCCGATAGAATACCTGAATCAACTATTGAACGGCGACCGGCTTCGGGCCGAGTTGGTAAATGAGAATAGCGAATTTGCATTAGTAGCGGTTGGCGAAAAAGAAAACGATAATGCTAATCCGAGACTGCAGCTCGCCGAACTCGGTCCATAAGCGCAGCCCCGAGACCATCTTCAACGACGGATTCGCAAAATATTCTATTAACTCGTGAACGATCGCACTCCCGAAAAAATTCGAACAATGAGCCGGCGTATTCTTCTACCGAATTACAAAGCTTCGTGATCTTCAGTTTGGTCGCTGGTGCATTCAAACCGATAAACGCGTCTCCCGCGGTCGCGGAAAAAGCAGCGTTCGCATCGACCACGACAACCCTCGCCCGCGGAGAATAATGTTTATGCTTCAAACCGGGGCTGCGTGGAGCGTCAGCCTCGTCGAACGCGGATACGCGGATCGCCGGAACGATCGCGCTGAGGCTTTCACGCGAAATAGCGCCCTGCCGCAGCAGAACCGGTGGATCCGTCGTGCAGTCCACGACCGTTGATTCGAGCCCGATCTCCGTCGGGTCACCCTGGAGAATACAATCGATCCGACCGTCGAGATCTTCAGACACCGCCTGCCACGTGGTCGGGCTCGGCCGTCCAGAAAGATTTGCCGATGGTGCGACGAGCGGAACACCGCACGCCGTGAGAAATTCATTCGCAATGACGAGTCGCGGCATACGAACCCCGATCGTTTCCAAACCCGCCGTCGCCAAAAGAGGAACCCGGGCCGACTTGCGCAGGACAAGCGTGAGCGGGCCGGGGAAAAATGCTTCGATAAGCTTTTGAGCGACGGCAGGGATTTCCAGAACGAGGCCCGCGATCTGATCGACGGAGCTGACATGAGCGATTAGCGGATTATCGGCCGGACGCTTTTTCGCGTCGAATATTTTTCTTATTGTGGCTTCGTCAAAGACGGCCGCACCGAGCCCGTAAACTGTCTCGGTCGGAAATCCGACGATGCCGCCACGTCGGATAAACGCCGCGGCTTCGGTTGCAGATCGAGTCAATACCGTCTTCACGCTAAGAGTTTCGCTCAGAAGGTACGGTTGAGCAAACGGTGAGTGTCTAGCCTTCAGCTTCGCGACTGACCGCCGCCTCACCGCCGACTTTTGCCGAAGCCTTGGCGAGTGCGATCAAAACGAAAACTGCTATCAACGTTGCGAGGATAGCGTATGTGTAGAGAGCGGCGAGACTGTCGTCCTCACCGAGCAGTGACTTCATCGTTGTCTTGATCGCGTCGTTCCACGCGAGCGCGCATACGAGTCCGAGGGCAGCGCCAGACAGAGTTATCATCGACTGAATGATCGTCCGCGTCTGCTCAATTGATTTTGCCATTTTGTTTTCTCCGGAGAACTGGATTAGAAACTACAGGAAAACATTTACGGCAAAATGCCGGTGGATGTCAATTTTGATTGTTCAAGTTCCGAAGTGATAGATTTTGCATATGGCCGACATTCAGCAGAAGCTAAAATCTTTACCCGTCGCGGCAGGAATCTACCTGCACAAGAACGCCGACGGGAAGATACTCTATGTCGGCAAAGCGAAGAACCTTAGGAATCGCGTTCGTCAGTATTTTCAATCGAGCCGTAACCAGGACGCCAAAACGCGCAGGCTGGTGAAGGCGATCGCAGATTTCGAATTCATCGTTGTCGACAACGAGGTTGAGGCCCTCGTGCTCGAGTCCAATCTCATCAAGAAGCACAAGCCGCGATTCAACGTTCTGCTAAAGGACGACAAGTCGTATCCGCATCTCAAGCTGACGAACGAGTCATTTCCAAAAGTTGTCGTCACGCGGCGCATCGAACGCGACGGTTCGAATTACTACGGGCCGTTCCTTCCGGCGGCCCTTGCCAGAAAAACCCTAAATCTCGTCAACCGCGCTTTTCAGCTCCGCACGTGCGACATCGACATCGACGGAAAACTTCCACGGCCGTGCCTCGAGTATCATCTGAAGCGCTGTCTCGGCCCGTGCGTGAAGGGTCTCTGCACGCAAGACGAATATCAGGAAGCAGCCCGCGATGTGAAAGTCTTGCTTGAAGGGAAAAATAGGGAGCTTGCGAGGGATCTCGAGCAACGCATGTGGAAGTTTTCGGACGAAGGTAAGTTCGAGATCGCCGCCCGGTATCGTGATCTCCATCGCACCGTCATCGCGCTCGGCGAGCAGCAGAAGATGGCAACGACGGCGGATCGGGACGTCGATATCTTTGGCTTCTACCGCGAAGGGCCGCGACTCGCATTACAGCTTTTTACGATGCGCGAAGGACGGATCGTCGGGCGACGCGAATTCTTCTGGGAAGATATCTCAGAAGATGCGTTCGACCCGTCAGAATTTCTTGGCGAGGTTCTCGCCCAGTACTACTCGACGGACTATGTCCCGCTCGAGATACATGTGCCGAATGACTTTGAAGATCGCGCGATCCTCGAGAAGGCACTCACCGAAAGGCGCGGCCGGCGTGTCAAGATCTGCGATCCGCGCCGCGGGCAAAAGAAAGACCTCGTCCATCTCGTCGAAACGAATGCGAAGATCGCCTTCGAGCAACGCTTCCGCATCCTGAAACCCGACAGTGAGAAAGTTCTCGCCGAGTTGCAGGAGCTGCTCGAGCTGTCGTACTTCCCAGAACGCATCGAATCATTCGACATCTCGAATATATCGGGCGCCGAAAATGTCGCTGGCATTGTCGTCTTCGAAAATGGAAAGCCGGCCAGACGTGAATACCGCAGATTCATCATCAAGTCCGTCGAAGGATCAAACGATTTCGCGTCGATGAACGAGGCCGTGTTTCGAAGATACAAGCGCTTGCTGGCTGAGGAGAAGCCGCTGCCACAGATCGTGTTCATCGACGGCGGCAAGGGACAGCTATCCGCGGCCGCGGCTGCAATGCAATCGCTTGATCTCGAGCAGATCATGTTGGTCGGCCTCGTCAAACCGCCGAAGAAGCACACCGAGATCTCGCATCTGCTGATCAACGGACGCGAGAATGATTCAATTCCCTTCGATCGAAACTCGCTCGCGTTCAGGCTCATCCTGCAGATCCGCGAAGAGACGCACAAGACCGCGGTCCAATATCATCGTAAACGACGCGAAATGCGCGATTTCACATCCGAGCTCTCGGAGATTCCCGGCGTCGGCAACAAACGAAAGATGAAGCTGCTCCGCCAATTCGGTTCGATCGAGCGAATCGCAAAAGCTACTGCCGAAGAGCTCTCGCCTTTTGTCGGCCCGAAGGCGGCGAGCGAGATCGCGACGCATTTCGAGAGACAGCGCGCGCTCGCCGCACCATAACGGCTTCCGATCTTCACATTGACATTGCCATCAAACTCGTATAATTTTCGCGGTGTTCACCTCACCAACCCAACATCAAGGGCTTTAGGTCATCTCTTCGAATAAAGGAGTTTCTACTATGCTTTCAAGAGTTCTGGCGGCCACGGTCGCGGGAGGCATCGCATTTTTTATTCTCGGATTCATCATCTACGGGCTGATTCTAGACCCGCTCGTGATGAAGCCGAACATGAACCCCGAAGCGGCGAAGCTCATGAAGGACCCGCCGGTATGGATCCCTCTGGCGCTGTCGAACTTCGTCACCGCATTCCTGTTCGCATATATCTTCGAGAAGTGGGCGACTATCCGCACCTTCGCGGGGGGAGTGTCAGGCGGTGCGGTCATCTACTTTCTCATCGCGTTAAGCTTCCAGCTTATGTTCGCGGCGTTCATGAATATCAGCAACGGATGGACACCGGCGATCGCCGATGTTCTTGGTTCGACTGTACTCGGAGGCCTTGCCGGCGGAGTGATCGGGATGGTGCTGGGCATGATGAACAAAAATGCACCAGCCGGAAACTAGTTTTGTATATTCCCGACGACTATCAAAAAAAGCCGGGCGCCATTCCTGTTGGCGCGCGGCTTTTGCACTTTTCCTTCGAAGCGTCTCTCATTACGGCTTCTTCACATACGCGCGATGGACAACGGTCTTGCTTTTGTCATCGCGAGATTCGTAAACAGCACTGTCATTACGATCACGCGTTACGATACGTGCGCTTCCACTCGCAGCTCGCTCTTCAGCCTGCCCTTCGTCTGCGCCTGACATGAACGCCTGCACCTCGGCTGGTTTTGCAACGGGCGCCGACGCGGATCTCCCGTCTTGTTCAGCGACTGCTTCAATCGCCGCAGCCTTCAGCATTCTGGGCCAGAGCTTTTTGAAGACGGCATTCGATACATACACATCCGCGCTGTTGATCTTTCCGTTGACGGCGAACGCGTAACCGATGACATCTGATCTTCCCTCGATCAGATTGAAGAGTTTGCGGACATATTCATCGGCCGTCGCCGTGACTTTTGTGTTCTCGAGGCTCAGTTGCAGG
>JBDTSA010000088.1:0-6978 GCA_039931335.1 Acidobacteriota bacterium | reverse complement strand
GCGTGAAGACCTCGGGTAGCCGCGCCTTCGTGCAGGGTTCCGGTTTCGCGCAGAAGTTATCTGTCCCGCAGTTTCGAGCCGCTTGCAAAAACGGCGGCAAGCTGAACGGCCTCATGAACCTGTACGTGCACGCGCTTTTAACGCAAATCTCGCAATCCGCAGTTTGCAACGGTTTTCACCCGATCGAGGCCAGGCTCGCACGTTGGCTGTTAATGACACACGACCGTATGCAGGCCGACGAATTTCAGATCACACAATCCTTTCTGTCGAAGATGGTCGGCGTACGACGCGAAGCCGTGAACAAAGCCGTCGGCGCGTTGCAAAATCGCGAACTTATCGCTTACCGGCGCGGCAACCTGACGGTGAAGGACCGCAAAGGGCTGGAAAATGCCTCGTGCGATTGCTACGCCCTAATTAAAAAGGAAGGCGAAAGGTATTAAAAATTTTCCTGCTCCTGCTCGCTTCTCCACATTCTCGATCGTCGCGTCGCAAACGGATTAGTTTGGCTATCCGCCATGACGGTTTCCTGCCGGGTCAAAACAGGATCGAGGGAAGGAAAGCGCCCCGAGTGTCCTGATAGACGCCTGTGCACATCATGAGTGTTAATTCTCCACTCGCAACTTGTAACACGCGGATCTTGATCGCAATATTTATCGGACCGCAAAAGATTCTTGACCGCAAAAGGAGATCCAGAGTGGATCAGAAGAATATTTCCGAGATCGCCGAGCAATTCGGCCTGACGATCGAAACCGTTCGCCTACCCGACGATAAGACGGCCCACAAAGTTTACAAGGGTGTCAACACCGTTTTTGTCGGTTCGGAGGATGCCGTGCGCACTTTCCTCTCAACTTACGAAACTGACCGTCCCGGATTATTCGAAGGCAGCATGTACGGCTACATGGAGTAGCTATGCGGCCGGCTGACTATATGCCGCCCTCGTAAAGCAAGCCGCCCGATCGAACCCGGCTAAATTATACTCATGGCGAAGCAGAGCGCTGGACTCTTACTCTATCGAACGAAGAACGGGTTTCTTGAAGTTTTTCTCGTGCATCCGGGCGGACCGTTTTGGAAGAACAAAGATAAAGGCGCGTGGTCGATACCAAAAGGCGAGTTTGTCGGCGAGCCGCCCCTCGAAGCTGCCAGGCGCGAGTTGAAGGAAGAGACCGGCTTCAATGTCCGTGGGCCGTTCATCGAACTCGCCCCGATAAAACAGAAAGGCGGCAAATGGGTTTACGCTTGGGCTGCCGAAGCGGACGTCGATCCCCTGAGGATAAAGAGCAACACGTTCACGATAATCTTCGCGTCAGGGGCGTCGCGCGAATTCCCCGAGGTGGATCGGGCAGGCTGGTTTTCGATAGAGGATGCTAGCGAAAGGATCCTCGAGTCGCAGGCGGTGCTGCTAAAACAGCTACCCGAGAAACTCCGCTTGTAAGCTTTAGGCTATGCAAAAGCTCTATTCGAGCGCAGCGGTAAAATCAATGAGTCCTTGGGAAGTTCGGGACCGATGTTGATCGATCTGCTTGCCGCGGTATTTTGGAAAACGCAGTTTGCGATCAGATCACAATTCGGTTTAGTCAGATAGGCGACCGCTCCTGCGGCCATTGCGCTTGATCTGTCGCTATCATTCGCTTCACCCGAATAGAAAACTACAGGTGTCTGCGGTGTCGATTCGCCTAGTTGTCGGCATAGATCAAGGCCGGTGCCATCTTGGAACGTAGAGTCTAACAAGAACAGATCGAACGCCTCGGTCTCGGCGAATCGCAATGCTTCCGCGATCGTACCGGCAGGCTGAACGTCGATGCCGGAAAAACTCAGCATCAGGGAAAGCATCGAGCACGCTTCGACGTTGTCTTCGACGTAAAGAATTCGGCGGTTATTAAGTGAACTCATGGTGTTCTCCTTAAGAGTTAGGTCGGACATTCCCCTGTGATGTCCGACCCGCACCTTCCCTTTGCTCGTTGTTAAAAAAAAATGAAGAACTATCGTTGCTTACTGCAGCCATCGTCCTTCAAAGGCAGCGATTAGCTGCACAGTTGGTAGGCTGACTTGTTCAAAGCATTGGAGCCCCGGGTAGTAGCGCGTAACCCAAGGTTTCGAGTGAGTCACACTCTGCATTCAAGTCGTTAGTCTGAATGGTTTCAAATGGTTACTAAGAAGTTACCCCTGCTTTCGCGCAGCGGTCTGTGCGCTCTCGCACTTTCAAAATTTTTATTTCTCTGGTATATATTGAGCGAGTAATGTCCTCTATATCTACATCGAACGAAGCGATGAAGAATCATTTGCTCGCCGCATTGCCGGGAGCAGAGTTCGGCCGACTCGAATCCAACTTCGAAGTCGCGAAGCTTACCCTCGGCCAGGTAATTTATGAAGCTGGCGAGAAGTTGAACTCCGTCTACTTCCCCACGACGGCGATCGTTTCGCTTCTCTACATCATGCAAAACGGCGGCACCGCCGAGATAGGAATTGCCGGCAACAATGGTTTGATCGGACTCGCGATATTTATGGGTGGTGATACCATGACGCACCGTGCCGTCGTCCAAAGTTCCGGCATTGCCGTTCGACTGAAAGCGAGGGCAGTGCAAGACGAGTTTGAGCGCGGTGGCCTCTTTCAAAAACTTCTGCTTCGGTATACACAATCGCTGATGACCCAGATCTCCCAGACTGCCGTTTGTAATCGTCTGCATTCCATCGATCAACAGCTCTGCCGGTGGCTGCTAATCAACCACGACCAGCTTCAATCCGACAAACTGATAATGACGCAGGACCTGATCGCCAACATGCTCGGCGTTCGCCGCGAAGGCGTTACGCTCGCCGCCCGGCGCCTGCAGGAGAGGGGTTTGATCTCGTATGTTCGCGGGACGATCACGGTACTGGATCGAAAGGGATTGGAAGCGAGCGGCTGCGAGTGCTATCAGGTCGTGATGGACGAATACGATCGGCTGCTTGGCACATATATTCCGAACAACACCGGCAAACGGAAAGCCTCCTAGACAAAAAAGAGCGGATTCTTGTCTGCTCAAAGTAGATCGATCGCGTGCGGCCGATTAGTAGCTCTGAATATTCAGAGCCTGGTTCAAGATCGCACCGAGGATGCTCCGCGAACCATTATTATGGGTATCTAAATTCCGCTTCTTCCGTTTGCCTGGGGCCGGACTTAATTGCAATATATTCGTGTCCCAAAACAAACCGGCATACTCAAGGAGAGAGAATGGATCAGAAAAGCGTGGCTGAGCTCGGCGAGCAGTTTGGATTGACGATCGAGAACTTGTCGGACTCTGACAGCAAAGCGGCGTATAAGATCTATAAAGGAGCTAAGCACGTCTTCAGCGGAGATGAAGATGCGGCGCGAAACTTTCTTTCTACTTATAAAGCGGAACGACCCGCCTTGTTCGAGGGCAGCATGTACGGATACGTCGAATAGCTCACCAGTTCATGTGGCGGCCGCCATCCGATAACTGTCATCTCTGCTCTGTGCCTCATCCTGACGGTACCTGCGCGGGTGAAACCCGAAATTGACTTGACCCGGTAATGCGAGCACGATAGAAGTGAAACGAGCTTCGCTTACTCTTTCTCAGCTTACCCGAATACTTCGGACAATCCTGACTCAATTAGCAAACTACGAATTGATGCAACGCGCTTCGCATTGAGTAAGGAGAATATATATGTCCGATAGATTGAACCTGATCGAAACAATCGCCAAGCAAGATAACTTATCGACCTTCGCCAGAATTATGGGGTCGTCCGGTACGAACGATCTGTTCGCCGATGGCGGGAGCTTCACGGTGTTCGCACCGACAAACGATGCGTTTGCGAAGATCCCCGAGGAAAAACTAAATGCTCTTCTAAATGAGGAGAAGCAGACGAAACTCAAGGCGCTGCTTTCATATCACATACTTCCCGGCAAAGTTATGGCTGCCAGTTTGAAATCTGCGAAGGCCGTTACCGGACAGGAAGTAATGATTACCGACATCAACGGTATCAAGATCAACGCTTCGGTTCTGCAGGCGAGGAATCTTGAAGCGACAAACGGCGTAGTCCATGGCATTGATACAGTCTTGCGGCCGCCGGCTCCGTACGGAACAACGCCGATCCTTTAAAAAATCAGGAGCTTCAAGAGAGCCGTGCTAATCGCTTGATCGTGATCAGCCGGCTCTCATTTTGTTTGCTGCTAGCGGATCTTGCGCTCTCGAGCATAAGCATCAAAACAAACTTCTCTGCGCAGTTTCAGCGGGCGGTGGCTCAGCTGCTCTCTCGACGTGCGTCTCTTCGTTTGCCAGCGGCGAAAGCATCCGACGCAAGTCCGTAAAAGGAGCGTCAGGATCAAGCCACTTTTTATAATCGTATTTGTGAATGACGACCGGCATTCGTCCCTTCGCATGAATAGGCCGGACGACATCGTTGGCTTGAGTGGTCATGATCACGCCGCAGCGTTTTGTTTCACCTTTTATCTCGCAGTCGCGGGCGACGCCCCCAAATGCAAAGAGCGGTTCGTCGAATGTAAATTCGTGGCGGCATTTCCCGGTGTCCCACTCGTAAAATCCTGTCGCCGGGATCAGCACACGGTCGGACCGGAACGCATCGGCGAACATTCGAACTTTCGTGATCGTTTCCGCTTTCGCATTTATCGCTCGCCGCGGAGATCCCGTGTTGTCAATGCCTTCGATCGTCCACCAAATATCTTCCGGACGGTTCGAGTTATTGATCGCTGTGATCCACTCGCCCGGGAAGACTTCTTCGCGCATCTTGTAACCGTGAATGTCGAAATAGTCGAGCCCGTCGACGAGATTGAAATGTTTGATGATGTCGTCCTTGAGAGCCTTAAGGATGTATCGCCCGCACATGTGACGAGGATATCACGGACGAATTTGTACTAGTCGGCGGGCGGAAGGCAGGAGGCAGGAGGCGGAAGGCAGGAGGCAGGAGGCGGAAGGCAGAAGGCGGAAGACATCTGGAACACGCTTTGCATTTCAACTCGCGTCACGAATTAAGTGAACGATTTTCATTCAGATATTTCGAACCGGGGGAGGATTGTTATGAATAACCTATTGAGAGGTGGGCTGGCTGGTGCGGCCGCGTATAAATTTGGCGGCGGCATCATCTCGACGATACTGATTTTCATGCTCGTGTTCTGGCTGCTCGGCAAGTGCTGACAACAGCCGTATACCATGCATTTCCGTGTGCGACGTGGTTTTCAGCCAAGTTAATCACCGGGCACACGGAAGGCGTGGTTTTCCCCAATCTCTACCTCGCGCTTAGACAATAATTTCAACTTTATTCCGTCGGTCGTCGTCTAAACAGCTGAATGCGAAAGATTTCGTGTTCGAAAATGTTTTTGCGGTAATATTCTCGTGGAACATAGGCACCGAACACGAGGTTGATGTTGAAAGACCTGACCGATGAAAAGCTTGTCGAACTGGCCGTTTCGAGAAACTCAGAGGCTTTCGGCGAAATCGTTAAGAGGTGGGAGCGAAAGATATTCGCCCTATGCTTCGGTATGCTCGGACGAGAAGACGATGCCCGCGACGCGGCTCAGGAAACGTTTATCGCGGCGTATCGCAACATATCGAACTTCCGCGGCGAGGCAAAGGTCTCGTCCTGGCTCCACCGGATCGCAGTCAATCAATGCCTGACGACGAAACGGCGAGCGAAGACCCGCTCGGAAGAGTTTCTCGACGACGAGTCTGGTGAAGTCGATCGAATTTTTGTCGTGCCTGAACATCGATCACCCGCCAATTCGACTGAAGCGGCTGAGCGATTGACGATAGTCCGGCAGGCTGTCAGTTCCCTTCCAGTGGATCTTCGACAGGTTATCGTCATGAAGGAATTCGAAGAAATGACGTTTCAGGAGATCTCGGACACGTTGGAGCTACCGCTCAGCACTGTGAAAAGCCGGCTCTACACGGCACTTCGACAGTTGCGAATGAAGTTGGAACAGGTACCGCTGGAGATCAGCTAGGTGAAGACGATGAACGACGTAAACTTTGCAAAATGTAAATTCAGTTCCGGTATCGTTCCGTATATGTACGGCGAGATGCCAGGACCGGAATCTTCATCGTTCGAATCGCACCTGCTCGATTGCTCGCCGTGTACCGATGAATTTGCGATGATCTCGAGTGCGCGTTACGAGGTCTATGAATGGAAGAAACTCGAGTTCGACCCGCTCGCGACACCGCAGATAGAGATCGTCTTCGAGGCCGAACCCGCCGCTGGCGTGTCGTGGCTCGATAAGTTTCGCGCATCGTTCGCGCAAGGTTGGGCGATTCCGTCGATGGCGGCCGCGGGTATTTTCGTCGCGGCGATCTTTGCGGCTGCCTTCATTTTTTCCGAGAACGGCTCGCCGGACGTCGCTGCGAACTTCGCAAAGGATGTTGTCGTGGATGAACCAGGCGTTCAGTCGGCACCTAAGGTCACGGCGACCGATTCGACCGTCAGTGCGGATGCGTCCGGGGATCGTGAGCGTGAACCTCGAGTGATAAGGCCCGCGACTCCGCAGCGAGTCTCGCAGAAAAGGGTTGTAACAGCCGTCAAGTCGGTCGATGTAAAGGCCACATCCGCTCAGAATGAGCGAAAAGCCCCGACGCTGAACGAGTTCGTCGAGGAGGAGGACACGTCGGTTCGACTCGCCGAACTCTTCGCAGACATTGAGACGAGCGAATAGCTCGAGGTAAGAATGATGAAACAGTTAAGGCTCTTCCCAATTCTAATTACGCTACTGCTCGTATTGTCGAGCATGTCGTACGGTCAGGACGGCCCGCCGCCCGGCGATGGCCCACAGGATGATCACGCGGATGGCCGCCCTAATCTTCTTGCCGAGCTCGGCCTGACGCGCGAACAGATCCAGCAGATCAGGCGAATGAATCAAGAACGCCGTCCCGTGATGATGCTGGCCCAGCATCGGCTGCGCGAAGCGAACCGTGCTCTCGACATGGCGATCTACGCCAACACGGTCTCCGACTCCGATTTCCAAATAAGTCTAAG
>JBDTSA010000087.1:0-7037 GCA_039931335.1 Acidobacteriota bacterium | reverse complement strand
ACGAAACACACGAAACACACGAACGGAACCGGGGTGTCGATTTATATGGGGAAGCATTTCTACTCACCGGTATGCAAGCCCCCCGAGCTATAACATGAAATTTAGAATCATGCGCAATACATTCGCATTTTTACTTATTGCTTACTGTTTATCGCTGTCCGCCTACGGCCAGGGCCCGACGGTCGAAAAGGTCGATCCGCCGAACTGGTGGGCGAATATGACTATCAATCCGATCCGCGTTTTGGTTCGCGGGACGAACCTGAACGCCGCTGCCGTTTGGACAAACTCGTCGGCTCTTAAAGCTTCCAATCCGAAAGCGAGCGCGAATGGTCACTATCTTTTTTTCGATCTTGTGATCGCGAAAAACGCGAGATCCGGAACTTACAAGATCTCCGTTGGTGGAAAGCAAGCGCTAACGACGTTCGATTTCGAGATCTTTCCGCGAGCGTCGCGTGCCGGGAGATATCAAGGCTACACACCGGACGACGTAATTTACTTCTTAATGCCGGACCGGTTCGCGGACGGCGATTCGTCGAATAACGATCCGGCGAAATCGAAAGGCTTATACGACCGCTCGAAGCCGCGACGCTATCACGGCGGCGATCTACAGGGCGTGATCGACAAGCTTCAGTATCTCAAATCGCTCGGGGTTACCGCGCTCTGGACGACTCCGGTGTACGACAACAACGACAAGCTCGATTACAAGGAGTTCTACGACAACGAGCCGACGACCGGATATCACGGTTACGGAGCAGTGGATATGTACGCCGTCGATGAGCATTTCGGCGACATCGCAAAGCTGCGCGAGCTTGTCGATAAGGCACACGCGGCCGGGATAAAAGTAATTCAGGACCAGGTCGCGAATCACACCGGCCCGTTCCACGTCTGGGCGAATGATCCTCCCACGCCGATGTGGTGGAACGGCACGCTCGAGAAACACACATCGAATAACTGGCAGAAGTGGACAGCGATGAATCCGCGTGCGACCTATCAGACGCAATCGCGAAACATCGACGGATGGTTCGTCGACATTCTCCCGGATTTCAATCAAGCGGATCCGGAAGTTGAAAAATATCTGATTCAAAACTCGATCTGGTGGATCGAGACCGCGGGTTTCGATTCGATCAGGATGGACACGCTTCCGCACGTGCCGCGAAAATTCTGGGGGCTATGGGCGACGGCCATCAAACGAGAATATCCGAAGCTAAATATTCTAGGTGAGCTGTTCGATGGCGATCCGGCTCTGCTCGCATATTTTCAAGCCGGACGCCGTGGGCATGACGGGATTGATACCAACATCGATACGTTGTTTGATTTCCCCGTCTACTACGCGGTCCGCAATGCGTTTGCCCAGGGCAAGAACATTCGCGAGATCTCGCAGGTGTTCGCGCACGACTGGCTCTATCCGCGGCCCGAAGTGCTAACGACGTTTCTTGGCAATCACGACGTCGGCCGGTTCATGGGTGAGGACGGAGCGACGGTTGAAGGATTGAATCTCGCTCAGACGTTAATAATGACGTCTCGTGGGACGCCGATCCTTTACTACGGCGACGAGATCGCGATGAAGGGCGGCGGCGACCCGGATAACAGGCGTGACTTTCCCGGCGGATTTCCCGGCGACAAGAGAAACGCGTTTACAGCGACGGGCCGAACGCGAGAGCAGAATGACGTGTGGAATCATTTGGCGAAGCTTGGCGAACTTAGAAAAACTTATCCCGCGTTGCATCAAGGCAAGTCGCTCGATCTTCTGGATGAAGAACAGCAGATGGCTTTCGCACGCGTTTCGCCGGGCCAGGCCATCGTCGTAGTCTTCAATAACGATACGAAACCCGCTGAGGTGAGATTCGATATTTCGATGATCAACCAGATCGGACCGAACGCGACGCTTGTCGACGCACTAGGCAAGCTCCAGGCTGTGAGGGTCGCGAACGGGATTTTTAGAGCGACGATGCCGGCCAGAAGCGCTGGCATCTATCGAAAGGAGATCGCGATCACCCCGTAACTAAAATGCGCCATAAGCCTCTCAGCGAACAGACTGCGTTGATCACCGGCGGGGCAACCGGGATCGGCCGCGCGTTCGCTGAAGCGCTGCTGGCAGATGGAATCGGGCACGTCGTGATAGCGTCGCGCCGGATCGCGATTATCGAAACCGCCGCTCGCGAAATGAACGCGAAGTTCGGCGGCGATCGAGTTTCTAGCTACGGCTTCGACATTCGCGATCGATATCAGACGGAAGATCTCGTCAGCGAAACGCTGGCCGAGTTCGCCTCGATCGATATCCTCATAAACAACTCCGGCCTCGCCGTCGCTGAAACGGTCCTCGATATCACCGACGATGCCTGGCAGACGGTCATGAATACGAATCTTCGCGGTGCGATGTGGCTCACGCAGCTCATTCTACCGCGAATGCTCGAACAGGATTTCGGTGACATCGTCAATGTATCTTCGCAGGCCGGAAAGAACGGTTATGCAGATGTGCCGTCCTATTGCGCGTCGAAATTTGGTCTGCTCGGATTTGCCGAGTCGGTACGCGATGACATGCGGAAGCGCGGAGCGAACGTGCGTGTCTTCAACTTCTGTCCCGGCCTCGTCGATGTCGATTCGGCCGGCGACGCCATGCCGCGAAGCGGTTTCATCCACGTTCGCAACATGGCGCGGACCCTTGTTTACGCGCTCTCGCTAGATCGCAATGTGAATCTTGAAGACATAAATATTTACGCCCGCTAGAGGAGATCGTATGCAGAACAAACCACGACTTAGCTTCCTGAAGATCTTCAACATGAATTTCGGGTTTCTCGGGATTCAGTTCGGCTGGGGATTACAGCTTGCGAACATGAGCGCGATCTATACGAAGCTCGGTGCGAACCCGGACCAGGTGCCGATCCTCTGGCTTGCGGGACCGATAACCGGTTTGCTGGTGCAGCCAATTATCGGCTCTCTGTCCGATCGGACGTGGAACTGGCTCGGTCGCCGCCGACCGTATTTTACCGTCGGAGCGATCCTCGCGAGCATCACGCTGTTCTTTATGCCCGACTCGAGCGCGCTCTGGATGGCGGCGAGCTTGCTGTGGATACTCGACGCATCGATCAACATTTCGATGGAGCCTTTTCGAGCGTTCGTCGGTGACAACTTGAACGAGGAGCAGCGTACTACCGGTTTCATCATGCAGTCTTTCTTTATCGGGGTTGGCGCGACACTCGCGAATGCGCTCCCGATCATCTTTCGCAACATGGGCGTCACCGGGACGACCCCAAGCGGAATTCCGCTGACGGTTTATTACGCTTTCAAGATCGGTGCCGCCGTGTTTCTGCTTGCGGTCCTTTACACGGTCTTTACGTCGAAAGAATATCCGCCCGAAAAACCCGAAGAGTTCATTCGCCTCAAAGCGCAGCGCGGCGGGTTAAAAAAATTCTTCGCGGAGATCCTGACTGCATTGAAAGAAATGCCGGCGACGATGAAGCAACTCGCGGTCGTTCAGTTCTTCACGTGGCTCGGCCTTTTCTGCATGTGGATGTTCTACGGATTGGCAACAGCTTACAAGGTATTTGGCGCGCCGAACAGTAAGTCCGAGGTTTTCGACCGCGGAACGGAATGGGGCGGATGGATGTTCGCCATCTATTCGATCGTCTGCTTTGCTATTGCGTTCGCGCTTCCGTGGCTTTCGAAAACGCTCGGCAGAAAAGGGACGCACGCGCTCGCATTGACCCTCGGGGGGATCGGGCTTCTTTCAATGTACATGGTCGAAACTCCGAACGGACAGTACTTTTCGATGATCGGTGTCGGCATCGCATGGGCGTCGATCCTCGCAATGCCGTACGCGATACTGGCGAGTTCGATTCCGGCCGAACGCATGGGCGTGTACATGGGAATTTTCAACTTCTTCATCGTCATTCCTGAGATCATTGCGTCGTTTACGTTTGGACCGATCATCAAGGCTGTTTTCGGCGAGGCATCGACGGTCGCACCGGTTTACGTCGTGATGGCGGGCGGGATTTGCATGTTGATAGCGGCGGCGGTGTGCCTCTTTTTTGTGAATGACCCAGGGATAACGGCGATACCTGTGCGGGTTGACGACGAGTTGCTGGGAATACCGGAGAACGTTCAGCCCATTCAGCCGGCTGTTTAATCTATCTAGTTTCGAGGTGATCTTCGTTCGTGTCTTTTCGTGTGTTTCGTGGTTCTCTTCTCCAAACCGAACCACGAAACACACGAAACACACGAAACAAGAACAGAGAGAAGATGTTGCTACAAAAGAAACTTATTCTGGCGGCAGTCCTGATCTGCCTTCTTACCGCCACACTTCATGCGCAGGAAACTCCGAGTCGCGACGTCTCGAAAGAGAACGCCCGAGCTTCCGCAGACTGGGTCCGCGACGCGGTCATCTATCAGATCTTCCCCCGACAGTATTCTGCGCAGGGTGACTTCAATTCCATAACGCACGATCTCGATCGACTCAAAGATCTCGGCGTAAACGTTCTGTGGCTGATGCCGATACATCCCATCGGTCACGAAAAGAAGAAGGGAACTATCGGCTCGCCGTACGCGGTGCGCGATTACTACGGCGTAAATCCCGATTACGGAACGCCGGCTGATCTAAAGCGGCTCATCGCCGAGTCTCACAAGCGTGGCCTGAAGGTCATCATCGACGTCGTCGTCAATCACACCGCGTGGGACAACGCGCTCATAAAACAGCATCCCGAATTCTACAAGAAGAACGAGCGAGGCGAGATCATTCCGCCGGTCGCCGATTGGGCGGATGTCGCTGGCCTCGATTACAGCAAACCCGAGCTGCGGCGCTACATCATCGACATGCTGAAGAGCTGGATCCGCGATTACGATCTCGACGGATTCCGCTGCGATGTCGCGCTGTTTGTGCCGACAGATTTTTGGGATGACGCGCGTACGGAGATCGACAAGGTTAAGCCGAATACAATCTGGCTTGCCGAAGCCGAGAAGCCCGATCTCCTCGTCAAAGCCTTCGACGTCGATTACGCATGGAATATGCATGCGACATTGACCGAGGTAATTCAAGGATCCAAACCAGCGTCGGCGATACGCAAAGTTTGGGAAGAACAGATTACGACGTTTCCACGCGGAGCGATTCGAATGCGCTTCTCCGACAATCACGACGAGCGCCGGGCGATCGCCCGATTCGGTGAGAAAGGAGCTCTTGCAGCCGAGGCACTTGCGTTCACGCTCGATGGTGTGCCGCTCGTCTACAACGGAATGGAGGTCGGTGACACGACCGAATCCGGCTATCCCGCTCTCTTCGAAAAGATGCCGATCTTCTGGCAGACCGCGGTCCGTCGTCCTGAATTCCCGCGATTTTATAAGTCGATCATCGAGCTTCGAAAAAAATCAATCGCACTGCGACGCGGTAATCTGGTGTGGCTTCAAAACTCCGACGATAAACGGATCATCACATTCACACGCCGATTAGGTTCGGAAGAGATCATCATCGCAATCAACATGACGAACGCGCCCTTCTCAGGAACGATCGGGGCGTCAGGTAAATTCGAAGAGATCTCGCCGGATCTCTCGCCGCCGATGCCGCCGGACGATGAGAAAGGGAAGGTCGGGGTGAAACCGAAAGTCGAGCTCCCGAAATTGGCGCTCGACGCGTTCGGCATGCGTATGTTTCGGAGAACAAAATAGCCCGTCCCCGACGGACCTCTGAGAAATCATTTCGTGTGTTTCGTGTATTTCGTGGTTCCGCTTTCAAAGCCGGTTCAACCACTAAATACACGAAACACACGAAACGAAAATGCACAGACAAACCGTGTATGTTACGAACTCTTGCTTTAGTCTTTCTTCTTAACTTCATCGTCCATTCTCAATCGCTCGCGCCAGGCGGACCCGGCCACGACGCTCAATGGTCGACCGCCGCCAAGCAGGGAATCGGAACGTCCGCCAATCTCGAAAGCAAAGTTTGGTTCACGCTCGCACAAGGAGTGATGACCGAGGTCTATTATCCGGATGTCACGAAAGCAAACGTACAGATGCTGCAGTTCGTCGTCGTCAATACGAAAACGAAGAAGGTTGAGACCGAGCGCGACGATGCGGTCTCTCAGATTGAAAGCTTTCCAATTCAGCGCGACGAGAAATTGATCAAACTGCCGAGTCTAACCGGCGTCACGATCAGTAGGCCGGAGAGAGAGGGTGACGCTTTAAAGATCCCGTCAATCAAATTATCCGAGCTCTATCGACATGTAAGTTTGCCGAACTCGCTCGTATTCCGGCAGGTTAACAGATCGAAGATTGGTAGCTGGTCGATCGGAAAAACATATCTCACCGATTCGCGAACGAATACTGTTTTGATGGAGGTGACCTTCGCTTCGGACGATCCCGCCGACGAGCTCTACGTTTACTACGATCCGTCGCTTGGCAACAGCGGAATGGGTGACAGCGGCTGGACGGATGGGCGATATCTTTTGTCGAGCGATAAGAACATTGCGTCGGCTTTGACGTGCGGCCGTTGCACGATGATGGACGCTACAAACGGATTCCTTGGTGTCAACGATGGGCTGAAGCAATTGTGGGAGAACGGCACAATCTCTAACCCATTCTCGCGGGCCGACAATGGAAACGTCGTACAGACCGCGCGAATCAAACAGGTCTCGTTGAATAACGGCCCGTCGGCGATGCTGTTCGCGCTTGCCTTTGCGACTACGCCAGAATTCGCGAAAACTGCAGCCGCCGCAGCGCTCACAAAAGGATTTGCAAAGACCTATCAGGAATATCAGATCGGTTGGCTCGACTATCTGAAGTCGCTTCCGAGAGTCGATCCGAAATACCAGGCACAGTTCAATATGGCGGCGATGCAGCTAAAGGCGCATGAGGACAAAACGCACCGCGGAGCGAATATCGCATCGTTGACCGTACCTTGGGGCGGCGGTGCGAATGCGAATGAGAATAACGTCGGCGGATATCACCTCGTCTGGTCGCGCGATCTTTATCAGGTCGCAACCGCGTTCATGGCGCTTGGCGATAGAGCGGCCGCGACACGAGCTCTAGATTTTCTATTTAACGTTCAGCAG
>JBDTSA010000086.1:0-7060 GCA_039931335.1 Acidobacteriota bacterium | reverse complement strand
CTGCCAGAAGTGCAAGCCGGATCGCCTCGTCCGCATCCTGCGGCAGTCCGTTGATCGCAAGCTCGGCGAGCGCAGTGTATCCCTCTGAAAGCAGCGGATCCCACTCAACCGATTCCTGAAACGCACGCTTTGCGAGCCGCACACTATTTTGTCTTCCGGCCATGCTGCGCAGGCGGTCCCCGCTCCAAATATATCGTTGACCTTCGAGCAGCTTCGCGTACGCCTTCGCTTTGTCCTCACGCGACGTGACTGCGTCTGAGCGTCTGTGTTCGAGCACTTTGGCGAGCTGATCGGAGACCCGCGGCGTTGCGACAGGGGATGGCGTCGGAACAGCCTCTGTTTGCGCGAAAGTTATGCCCCCGAGTAAGAGGACTGTCGAGCCGGTAAGTAATACTGATTTCAAGGTCATTTCAATTTGGAACTCTTAGAGTTATGAACGGCTAAGAAATAAATAAAAGCGGCTCGTTAAACGAGAACCGCTTTTATTGTATCGAACACCTGCCCATCTCTTTACTTTTTTTCAGGCTGGGTTTGCCGTGGAGTTTGCTGGACTGGCGACTGCTTCTGCGAGATGACGGTCGTCAGAGCTTGCGGAATCTGGTTCGTCAGGATGTCGCCCTGATTCTCGATTATCTGATCGATGAGCTCAAATTTTTCTTTGTCGAAATCTTTCGTCATCAGCACACCGTTCTTGTCGATGGTCATCGGATAGATCCCAAAGAGCTGATTTCGAAAATTCTGAAAGAAAGACACGTCTTCTGGCGGAAGCAGTTTCGTACGTTCGGGATTAACTTCCGGGACAGTCGCACCGATGAGACCAAGCTGCTCTTTTGATTTCTCAACCCAAACGCTATTCGGAAAATCCCTCACGATGCGTTGGAAATAACGCGCCGCCTGATCAGTTTCTTCCTCAACGAGATAGGTCACGGCAAGTTTGTAAAGAGCCTCATCCGCAAAGCTGAAATTCGGATACTTCTCGACGATCTCGCGATAACGTGATTGCGCTCCCTTCAACCCGCCCTTCTTCTGCTCGACAGCCTGAGTGTAATAGTAATTCGCGACGTAAAGCCCGTGGAGCCCGAGATTATCCTGCACTTCACTCAGACGCTTTTCAGCCTCGGGCTTGAGGATCGAGTTCGGATACTGCTGCAACAGGGCCTTAAGCCGTGTCTCGGCTCGCTTGGCACGCGTCGCATCTCGATCAGGCAATCCGACCTGACGCATTTCAGATTCCGCGATCTTTAGGATCACGCGATCAGCAAGCGGATGCGTCGGGAAAAATGTGAGCCAATCCTGATAGGCCGCGATCGCCTGAATGAGCGCACTGGTCGATCCTTCGAGATAGAACGAATCAGCAACTGCAAGTTTCGACATCGGGAGATACGGCGAATCCGGGTACGTGGTAATGATCGTTTGGAAAAGCAGACGGCCCACGTCAAAGTTCTTCTTTCGCACTTCACGCGTTGCGACGATGAACAACTCACGATCGCGTCCGGGGGTAACCGTTCCGATCAGCTCGTCGTACTCATCGGTTCCGCCGCCGCCAAATATCCCGAGGAACTTTTTCTTCTTCTTGATCTCACGCGGCTTCCCGACGGTAGACTCGGGATTCGCCCTAGCTTGGGCCGTCTCGCTCTGTACCGCATCCGATCGACGTTGCAGATCCGTGACGTCATTTTCCAGGCGGTCAACATCGCTCGCCTCGTACTTCTCGGAACGATCTACCTTTCCGCGCAAACTATTTACTTCGTTCTGAAGAGTCGATGCCTCCTTTTCGATCCCGCGCAAGCGAGCGTAAGGCGTGTCGAGATTCTCTTTTTCGTCCTTCTTCTCGTCTTTGTCTTCCTGCTTCAACACCGAGGCCGCGCTCGTCGCTGAACGACGAATCGTCTCGAGCCTTTGACGCATTACGTCGAGCCGCTGCGACGCCGAACCATCGCCGGGTTTTTGAGCAAGAACGCCGCTTCCAAATGCGGCGACCACAAACAAAAACGCAGCGAGAACTTCTCGTTTACTTAAGAACATAATTCCTCTCGAATTTATCTAAACCCAGTCCGTGGCCTTATCGATCAATTCTTTCACTGCCTCGGTCGGATTGCCCCGGCCGTAGATCGCCGAACCCGCCACAATGATCTCGGCACCTGATCTCACGATCTCGGCAATATTCCCAGCGTCGACTCCGCCATCGATCTCGATCTTTGTTTCCAGTCCGCGGTCCGCGATCATCTTCTTAAGCCGGCGAAGTTTGTCGAGCGACGTCGGAATAAAGGATTGTCCACCGAAACCCGGATTCACCGACATGAGAAGCACGAAATCCGCATATGGCAAGGCCTCTTCCAACGCAGACAACGGCGTCCCCGGATTTATCGCGATACCCGCCTTTGCTCCAGCCTCACGGATCGCGACCAGAGTACGCTGCAGGTGCACATCAGCCTCGACATGAACCGAGACCATGTTCGCCCCGGCTTCGACGAACTGCACCGCGTAACGGCCCGGTTCCTCGATCATCAAGTGCGTGTCGATAGTAAGGTTCGTCGCTTTCCTCATCGACTTCACCACCGGCAACCCGATCGTGATGTTCGGGACGAAGTGCCCGTCCATTACATCGACGTGTAGAACTTTTGCGCCGCCCGCCTCGACGGCGGCGATCTCGTCGGCCAGCTTTGTGAAATCTGCGGAGAGAATCGACGGAGCTATTTCAAACATTAACCAATTTTGCTTCCAGTTTGTTGCGGTTACGGCGTTTTCGGTTGCATCTGCGATCATTCCGCTAGCGGGGTTCATTCTTTGGCTTTTCGACCGGAGAACTCTGTGGCTTCGGAGCCGAGGCCGGTTCCTTTCCTTTCTCGGTCTTCTTGTCGCCATCTTCGGATTTTGCCGGAAGGACATCCTTGCCATCCGAGGCCGAATTAGAGATCGACGTCGCCGTATTCGCGATCACATCACGTGTTGTGTCCGCTTTCTTCTTATTCGTGTTCGAATTCGTTTTCTTCTTCGGCTTATCGGAGATCATGTCCTCGATCGTTTCCGAATCATCCGTCTCAATGTCCTTTTTCAATGACGAAGGAGCTTCCTCGCTTGGCGCCCCGGCTTTGCTGACAACAACCGAGATCCACTGTCCGGTCTTGACCGTCTCGCCGGCTTTCGGAAGCTGCTCGAGCACAGTATTCATCTGCTCTGCGCTTACACGATCTGCACGCTTCCGTATTTTCAACCCTAGAGACGCAAGCTCTTTCTCACTCTCAACAAAGTTCTTCCCGACGATCTCGGGGACCTTGATCTCCGAGCCTGTCAGCGACATGTACACTACACCGGCCATACCGCCGATGAACGCAATGAGTAGAGCTCCGACAACCGCGAGCTTACCGAGGGCCGAAAAACTTTTTGAAATAATGCTCATTTAAGAAGAAAACCAAAGCGAAAGTCTAGCATTTTTTGACTTAACACGGAACTTTGACAGCAATCATCTGATCCGATCAAAGCATGCAATAAAAAATCCGTCAGTGCCGTCGCGGTGCGGGAATGTACGTGCAAAGCCCTGGTCCGTTAGTAATCTCCCGGGAACCTCGGGTTGCCTCAAAGAAAACTCCCTTGATTCTCCGAGAAAACCACGGACCACCTCTTCGTTCTCCTCGATCTGAATCGAACATGTTGAATAGATCAGTCGTCCGCCAGGTCGTACGACATTTGATGCGTTCTTCAGGATCTTTCGTTGTTTCCGAGATAGCTCCGCGAAATCGTCCGGGGCGAGAAAGTATCTGATCTCGGGATTGTGGCGTATCGTTCCCGTCCCCGAGCACGGAGCATCGACGAGAACGGTGTCGAACGTCTCGTCGGCAAATGGCAGCGCGTCCTCTGCGTCATATCGGACGATGTTTACAGAGTCGAGTTTCTGATTCGCGCAGGTCGCACGCAAAAGCCTGACGCGGGACTCATGAAGATCTCCCGCGACGACCAACGCGTCTACGATCCCACGATACTTTCTGGCGATCTGCGTCGTCTTCCCTCCCGGAGCTGCGCACACATCGAGAAATCTATGTCGCGGCTCGCCTGACGCAATTTGAGCAACAAGCTGCGAGCCTTCGTCTTGAAAATAGATCTCGCCGGCGTCTGCCTTCTCGCGCAGTTCCGAATCGATCGACTTCGCGATAAATGCGCCTTCGACAATCTCACTCCGTTGATAGTTTGTCTGAGAGAGCTCGTGATCTCCAGCTTCGCGAAACGCCACTCTCGGGATCGTGTTGTTTGCCGATGCGATCTGCTCAGCCTCAGAAAAGCCAAAATCCGAGATCCACTTTTCGAGAAGCCATCGTGGGTGAGATGTTTCGACGGACACACGTTCGACTTCATCTTCAAATTCTACGATCGGAACTTTCTCGCTGATGCGGCGAAGAATTGCATTGACGAATCCTTTGGCAGATCTTTTCCCCGAGAGCTGGACAAGATTCACGCTTTCGTTGATCGCCGAATATGCTGGAACTTTATCCAGATGTATGAGCTGATAAGCTCCGATCTGCAACGCGTTTCGGACCGCGGTGTCGAGTTTCTTAGCATTGGTAAAGCTTTCGATGATCTTGTCGAGGTAAATTCGGCGACGAAGGACACCAAGGACCAGCTCGTGGCACAACCCGCGATCGACTTGTGAAAGTTGACCTTCGTACTGCGGCAGCAGCACGGAGGAGAATGCCCGGTCGACGTCGATTCGATTCAGGATCTCCAACGCCGCGCTACGTGCCGGTGAAACTTTCATACAAACACGATCAGTTGGTGCTCTTGTCAGTCGGCGATCTCAGTTGCGAGTAATCAGGGCCAACGCCCTTCTTGAGCTCAACGTCAACCGTTCGCCGATCGTCGAAAACGAAACACTCACCTTCGAACAGGCTCTCGTTCGCCGGAACTTCTTCGAGATAACGAAGAATCCCGCCGTCGAGTTGGAAGACCTGTTTAAAGCCGAGCCCTTTGACATAAGGAGCAAATTTCTCGCAGCGGATACCACCGGTGCAGAACATCGCGACTTTCTGATGGATATTAGGATCCAGCGTTTCCGCGATAAAGTCAGGCAGCTCACTAAATTTCTCGGTACGCGGGTTTATCGCTCGCTGAAATGTACCGTTCTTGAATTCGTAATCGTTTCTCGCGTCGACGACAACTACGGAGGGATCCGAAATTATCTCGTTCCACTCGGCCGGATCGACGTGCGTGCCGAATCCTTTCGAAATATCGACCTGCTTTTTGAGCGTCACGATCTCGGGTTTGATCTTCACATCGATCTTCCGGAACGGGCATTCGTCGTGGAACGATGCTTTGACGTTTGGTGTCGTCCCGAGGATTTCTGCAATCGCGCGGACGAAACAATCCATGTTCGCCAGCTCACCACAGACCGTCGCATTGAATCCTTCTTCGGCGAGAATGATCGTGCCCTTGATCGAGTGCGATCCCATCGCCGTGCGTAGCGACTCCTTGAGCTCTTCAAGCCGTCCGGGCTCGAGCCGCTTGAATTCGTAGAACGTTATGATTTGAAACTTCCCGTCTTTTTGCATTAAGTGCCCAGTAATTCGCCGACGCCCGGTCGAACGCCGTTTATAAAGTCTCTCGCGCTGACCCGCCGTTTCCCTTCGAGCTGAAGCTCGCTTATCTCCAGTGCCGAATCGCCGCCACAAAAGATCATGAGCCGATCGCCCGCCGCTTCGATTATCTCACCAGGATGCGCAAGTTGATGCGGCATGTCCGCGACAGTCGACTTCCACACCGTCAATTTCTTTCCGCGAAAAAAAGTAAACGCCGTCGGAAACGGTTGGAAGCCGCGAGCGCGATTGGAGATGTCTCGGGCATTAAGCATCCAACTGATGAGGCCGTCCTCTTTTTTCATTATCGGCGCGAGCGACGCCAGCGATTCGTCCTGCGGGCGCGCGGTGATCGATCCGTGCTTCGCCAACGTCTCCGAAAGCAGTTCCGCGCCAGCCGACGAAAGCGTCTCCATCAAGTCGATCGCCGTTTCATCATCTCCGATCTCAGTTTCGCGTTGCAGCAAAATCGCACCCGTATCGAGTCCCGCGTCCATCTTCATGGTCGTCACGCCCGTCGTCCTCTCACCGTGAACGATCGCCCAGTTAACCGGAGCCGCTCCACGATATTTCGGGAGCAGCGAGAAATGAACGTTGATCGCACCCAATGGAAACGCATTGAGGAACATCTCCGGAAGGATTCGGCCATACGCGACGACAACAGCGACATCAGCATTGAGATCGCGGAATTGCTCAAAAGCATCCGGCGTTCGTATCTTGCTTGGTTGAAAGACGGCCAAGTAGTGATCGAGTGCGAACTGCTTGACGGGCGAGAACGCGATCTTGTTCCCGCGGCCCGACGGGCGATCAGGCTGCGTATACACGGCTACAACCTCGTGACCGTCTCCGATCACGCGTTCCAAACTAGCGACCGCGGCTTGCGGCGTTCCCATAAAGACGATCTTCATAGCCAAAGCAAGCTAATAATCATAAAGAAAAAAGGCAAAAGCGGGAAATCCGCCTTGCCTCCATCCCAATCTCACGGATGATGTCAGTAGGCGCAGCGGTAGTTCGAGCCTTCGAATGCCTTCACCCATTTTCCGTTTTCGCGGCGATACGAGTTGAATCCCGCCCCTTCGAAGGAAGGCGAGTAGGTAAATATCTCGCTGGTTCCATCGCCGTCATAATCGAGCAGATCGAGAAGCAACTCGTGATACACACCGCGATCGATCGTCGTGATATCTTCGCTCATCGTGTCTTTCTCCTCGATCGTTCTGAAATCGCTAAAGCCAAAACGATACTTTTCATCGGCACCTTTTTCCGCGATGAAGAACAAGAGCGAACGTGACTTCTTTGTCGGCTCTACCCAAAACGATCCGACGAACTCAACTACGTCGTCGCCATCGACATCGACTGCCGTCAGATTCTGATACTTCAGCTTCTTTGAAACTGCGGATGAAACTTTATTCTTCGAGAGTCCTTCGCGAACGAGACTCTCGATCTCATTGCGCTCGGCAGACGTCGGCAGTCGTCGAATACCTTTTCCGGTCGGATTC
>JBDTSA010000085.1:0-7065 GCA_039931335.1 Acidobacteriota bacterium | reverse complement strand
TTTCTCGACAATGTCGCCGGCTGGATCCTCGAGCTCGATCGCGGAGAGGGAATTCCGTGGAAAGGGAATTACTCGAGCTGGCTCGAGCAGAAACAAGGCCGTCTCGCGCAAGAACAAAAGACCGAGGACAAACGCGCGAAGACACTCGAACGCGAGCTCGAATGGATACGAATGTCACCGAAAGGCCGTCACGCGAAGTCGAAAGCTCGCATCAACGACTACGAAAAGATGGTCGCGACCGAATCCGAGAAGCGTAGCGAAGAACTTGAGATCTTCATCCCGCCGGGCGAGCGGCTCGGGGATGTTGTCATCGAATCGCACAAGGTCTCAAAAGCATACGGCGACAAGCTGCTCTTCGAGAATCTGGAATTCTCTCTTCCGCCGGGCGGGATCGTCGGCGTCATCGGCCCTAACGGCGCTGGTAAGACGACGCTCTTTCGCTTGATCACCGGACAAGACAAGGCCGATGCCGGTGAATTCAAAGTTGGTTCAACAGTAAAGCTCGGTTACGTCGATCAATCGCGCGATTCGCTCGACGCGGACAAGACGCTCTTTGATGAGATCGCTGACGGACTCGATTTCGTCACGCTCGGAAAGCGCGAGATGAATGCCCGGGCGTACGTCTCGCGTTTCAATTTCTCCGGCTCCGATCAGCAGAAGCGCGTGGGCCAGTTGTCGGGCGGCGAGCGCAATCGCGTTCACCTTGCGAAAATGCTAAAATCCGGAGCTAACGTCATTCTTCTTGACGAGCCCACAAACGATCTCGACGTCAACACCATGCGCGCTCTTGAAGAGGCGCTCGAAAACTTTGCCGGCTGCGCAGTCGTAATAAGCCACGATCGTTGGTTTCTTGATCGCATCGCGACGCACATCCTGGCTTTCGAAGGCGACTCAAAGGTCGAATATTTTGACGGCAACTATAGCGAGTACGAAGTCGACCGAAAGCGCCGGCTTGGTGTTGATGCGGATCAGCCGCATCGGATCAAGTATCGCAGCCTAACCCGAGCTTAGAATTCTCTTCCAACGGAGATCACATGAAAGAAATAGCAGCCTTCATTGCTATTGCAGTTCTTTTGTTTGCTTCCGCGTGCAGCAGATCGACCGAGACCGGGCCGGACGCCGTTCGCGCCGAGACGCCCGCGCCCGCGGCCGTGCCCGAACCTTCGCCGTCCCCATCGCCGGACATTCCAAATCTGCAGGCCGAGCTTCTCGACGATCGACACAAGACGACGGCTACGCCGCTCGGCTCTTTTGATTTCAAAAGCTTTACATATCCCCTTCCTCATGGTTGGCAGAATCCGGACGGCAGCGACTTAACCTTGGCCGACGGGCGACGATTGCCGGTCTCGAAGTTCATCAACGAAGGGATGGAGGACGAGGAGAAGGCCGAGGCACGCGCGACGCGGCGGATCGGCATGTCATACGTGACGACTAAGTATTTCGACGTCACGGGTGATGGCCAGGATGAGGCGATCGTGATTCTCAAAGTCGAAACGACTGGAAACGCAATACCGCAACTCGTCTACATTTACGAATGGAAAGACGACAAGCCGGAACTGGTCTGGAACTTTCGTACGGGCGACCGCGCTGATGGCGGCCTCAAGGATATGCGTGTCGAGAATGGCGAGTTCGTGATCGAACTTTATGGCCAGGATCGCTTTCTACTCGGTGAGACTGAAACGGGCAAGATAACCGGTGACGAAGAGCAGTTGTGCTGCCCTCTATTCTTTACGCGAACATTCTATAAATGGAACGGTCGTAATTTTTTGATGCAGCGAAAGCGTTTGACGTATCCTGTAGCCGATCCATCTGCACCACCCCTGGAAAACTACGGCGACGTTATGAACGCCGCCGCGCAAAAGAATGGCAAAAGATAAACGTTGGCTGCTGATCGCGATCTATATCGGAATTGCGATCTATCTGCTGCCGATGTTTCCGCACAGCAGTTCGGCTAATGAACTGACTCGCTGGGCGACCGCCGCGTCGATCGTCGAAAAAGGGTCGTTCGACATCGCGTGGACCGAACCCCTGATCGGGCCGAATGTCGACACTGCCCGCGTCGGTGCGAATCTCTACTCGAACAAGGCGCCGGGCACGGCACTCGTCGCTGTCCCGTTCTACGCAATCGCCCGCATCTTCGTCGGGCCGCCTGACGCAGCGAATATCCGCATCACGTGGTTCGTAATGCGAATTGCTATCTCGACGCTGCCGCTTCTACTACTCACGATCTGGCTATACAGACAAGGCACGAACGAATTTGGCCTGGCGACGCTGTTGCTCGCCTCACCGTTATTTATCTACAGCCTCTTGTTTTTTTCACACGTCTTTGTCGCGGTCGCGGTCTACTTTGCGTTCCGGCTCTTATTCGACAAAGGTGACGAATCTCGTATCGAGTCGATCGCGGCGGGAGCACTGTCGGGCCTAGCCGTGATCTCGGAGTTTCCCGCTATCTTCCCGGTCGCGGTCTTTGCGGTCGGGATCCTCTTCATGAATGAACGTGAGCGTTTCCGGCGGCTTGGATATTACATTTTGGGAGGATTACCCTTCGCGGTTCTTCTCTTGATCTACAATTATGCGCTGTTTGGCTCGCCGCTCTCGATGTCGTACGCGCATGAGAGTTTCCCCGAATGGGCTGAGGTTGCGAACACCGGTGTATTCGGAATCGGTTTCCCGAAGTTTTCCAATCTTTTCTTATTATTGTTTTCGCCCTCGCGCGGCCTTTTCTTCTTCGCTCCCGTGCTCGCTCTCGGCGTTGTTGGCTTCTTCGCATCCAAAGAGCGATCCACCCTTCGCCATCGCGTTAAGATCGCCGCCGTGTTATTCACAATTCTCGTCATGAGCGGACATGGAGCCGCACACGGTGGATGGACGTTTGGCCCCCGTTACTTAGTCGTGATCGTGCCCCTTCTGCTCGATTCTTTTTTCGAACGTGAGTTTTATTCTTATTCGGACGTTTGGCAGGGGATCCTGTTTTCAGTGTCGCTCGTGTTCTGCATACTTCCGATCCTTACGTTTCCTTTTGCTCCGCCAGAGTTTTCGGCACCCCACAACGACTTCTGGGTCCCGCTGTTATGGCACCACGGCTGGTATGTTCCGAACCTCGCGAATGTAATAGGCGCTCCCTCGTCTGCGTGGACGCTCATACCAGTGGTTGTCGGAGTCGGCGCGATCGTCTACTTAGTCACGATAGCAGCGTTGCGTCCTCGCACTTTTGCAATAGGACTAGCAATCGGGTTCGTCGTCGTCGGATTCTACGTCGCACTCCCGCTTCAGTCCGAGGAGGAGGCATTTCGGCGAGCAACTATCACGGAACGATTTTTCCGGCCCGCCGATGGATTGACAGCGTTTGAGCGCAGCGCATCGGCGAGCGGCGATTCGGCCGCCCTTCGCCGGATCCACGATTATCGATGGAAAATAGCGGACGCTCGCTCTTACGCGCCCGACGCATTCCCATATCTCGAGGAACGCGGCCTTCCGCCTTCTCCATCAGCTCTCGTGAAAGAAGCCATGGAATTTCAGAAACTCGGGCAAATACAAAATGCCGAACACTCTCTTCGCGTGGGTAAGAGTAGCTTCCCATTTGCCGCGTGCGAGTTCAGCACCAACCTCGCAGTTCTTTACTACAAGTCCGGCCGGAAGAACGAGGCTCTTGTCGAGCTCGAAAGCGTCCAGCCCCTTGTTTTCACCTGGTCGCGGCCGGATTGCCTGGCTGCTCGGGAACTCCTCGCCGAGTTAAAGCGCGAATCACATCCCTGACTCTACTTTATAGTACAAAGTTCTTGACAACAGAAATAACTTGGAGTATCTTCCCCTGGTAGATGGGAAAACTTCAAGCCATTAAACGTGATGAGACAGCTGAGCCGGTGCGGCTCAGCGATCGCGCCGAGGAAAACCTCCAGTTCATTAGAGAGACGATCGAGCGCTCGACGCACTTCACAGCGGTCCCGGGTTACGGCGGCGCGCTGATGGGAGTGACGGCAATCGTCGCGACGTATATTGCCGCCCAGCAGATCTATCTTCGGGACTGGCTGATCGTCTGGCTGACGGAAGCCTTTCTCGCCTTCGCGATCGGCTTGCTGGCGATGTGGCAGAAATCGAAGATCGCGAAAACATCCCTATTTTCGGTGCCGGCAAGAAAGTTCGCGTTCGGGTTTTTGCCGCCACTCTTTTGCGGTGTAGCGATCACGCTCGGGCTGTGGCGATTCGAGCATTACGACATGATGGCTCCTGTCTGGATGCTTCTCTACGGAGCTGCGGTTGTTACCGGCGGAGCATTCTCGGTCCGGATCGTTCCGGTGATGGGTTGGATGTTTATGGCGATCGGCGCTGCGGCATTCGCTCTTCCGGCGAGCTTTGGAAATATTCTAATGGGCGCGAGTTTTGGTTTACTGCACATCGTCTTCGGTCTGATCATCGCGCGGAGATACGGCGGATAGTAGGACGGACTGTTGGTCCCGTCCCTCACAGGCTAAGAGCCTGTCGTATGTTTATGGCAAAGAATCTGGCAATAAAAAACAATGGCGAGTCTCAGCCGCTGCGTGTAGAGAAAGCTGCCGGACAAGTTTCAGAATCGCTCGACAAGCTTATCCACGATCGAACGCGGCTCGGAATGATCAGCGCGCTGGCGGCGAACGAGAAAATGAGCTTTAGCGACTTAAAGAATCTTCTGAACGCATCCGATGGCAACATCAGCGTCCACGCGCGAAAGCTCGAAGACGCCGGCTACGTCACGTGTGAAAAGTCGTTCAGAGGCCGTACGCCGCTGACCGAGTACTCGATCACAGCCGACGGTCGAGTTGCGCTCGAGCAATATTTGAACCACATGGAAGCGTTGATCGCCGCGATGAGGAATGTTTAGAGTGCGCGATTTATCGCGTTAGAACGAGCTAATGCTCGCTCTCTGAACCGGAGGAAGAAATGGGTGTTCTCTTAATGTTGATGACGATCGGCGGTCTCCTAGTCGCAGCGGTTCTCTTAGCGATTTCCATCTACACGAAGAAGATATGGCTGCGAAATTTTGTCTTCGGTGGCGTCGCGGTTTGGTTCGTTTTTTATTTCGCGATGCTGTTCGGCTTTTCGGTGACGAGCAAAGAAAAGAATCTCGCACTCAATGAGCCGAAAGAGTTCTGCGGCTTCTACCTTGATTGTCACATGCACACTTCGGTCACCGACGTGCGGACCGCGAAAACGATCGGGAACAAAACTGCTAACGGAGAGTTCTATATCGTCAAGGTCAAGGTTTTCAGCGACGCTAAGGCAGCGACCATCGGCCTGCTCACTGTGGATGCCCACGTCGTTGACGGTGCCGGCCAGAAATATGATCGCGATATGACTGCCGAATCAAATCTTTCACCGCAGCCGGATTTTGAGAAGCCGATCTCGCCGGTCGAGAGCTTTGAAAAGGAAATTGTTTTCGATCTGCCTGAAAAGATTGATCAGCCGCGACTTGATATCCGGGAGGGCTATGGCATCGATCACGCAATAGAAGCCGTTCTAGTCGGCGACGAGGACAGCATTCTCCACAAGCGAAATTATTTCAGCCTTGAGGGACGGCCACATACGGCCGCGATACGTTGATCATGAACGAAAGAACTAAGACAGCACTCGAGATACTTCAGGCATCGGTGGTGATCGGTGTGCTCGGAAACCTCTTGCTTCGGCAGACGCCGTGGGGATTGAACGCGTTTCTCTTTGTGACGGCATTCGTCGCCGGGCTGATGATGCTGATGCGCCGGCGGCGTCCGGAACTTTTGACGACGAACACGATCGCGCTCTCTGGAGCGATGGTATTCTTCGCGTCGATGTTCCTGATCCGCGATTCGATCCAGCTCCGAGTAGCCGACACGTTCGCGATCCTCATCTTAATGGGCGTCATACTTCTCGTGAACTTTGGGATCAAGGCGAATGTCGCGGGCGCATTCCATTACATCGCTGGTTTCGTCTGGTCGGGCCTGACGTCGGTATTCGGACCGCTGTTGCTTCTCGGTTCAGATATCGATTGGAAAGCGATGCCGGGTAACAGGATCAGCCGCACGCTCTTCGCGGTCCTTCGTGGATTGGCGATCGCGTTGCCGCTGCTGATGATCTTCGGTGGCTTGTTCATGGCGGCCGACGCGGTCTTCGAAGGTTTCGTAAACCGCGCGCTCAACTTCGACATCGAGACCGTGGTCTCGCACGTCGTGGTTACGTCGATTTTCGCGTGGCTCACCGCGGGTTACTTCCGTGGTGCAATGGGCACCACCTTCACAGCAACCGCGAACACCACCGCTGCAGCCGCCGTTGCCGGAAATGCGACCGCGCCCGATTCGGCCGGAATAAAGGATGAATCAGGTTCTTCGTTCGTGGCGAAGGTTGCCGCAGAACCGGGCGAGGATCCTACAACGCTTCCGGATAATGCCACCGTCGTCGAACACATAAACCGCAGCGATCCGCCGAATGAAGTGAGCGCGCACGTCACGGCCAGCTCAGGGCAATTAGAGCCGGCTGCGAAAAAGCGGGACTGGCAGAATTTCGACAGTTCGTCGATGCCACCGGTGTTTACTCTCGGGACCATCGAGACGGTACTCATTCTCGGCCTCGTCGATCTCTTGTTCCTCAGCTTCGTCATTATCCAGGTGCCGTATCTTTTCGGCGGGATGGAGTTCATTCAGAACACGGCCGATTTCAAGCTAGCGGATTATGCGCGGCGGGGTTTTGGTGAATTGGTTGCGGTGAGCGCTCTTGTACTTCCAATCCTACTTGTCTCGCACTGGCTTTTGCGACGCGATACTCGTCTGCCTGAACGACTTTTCCGAATTCTCGCCGGTCTGCAGATCGCGTTGCTGTTCGTGATCATGGCATCGGCCGCACAAAGACTGCTGCTGCTTACCGGGGAATTTGGTTACGGATTAACGACGGTCCGCTTTTACCCAATGGTTGTCATGATCTGGTTGGCGATCGTCTTCGGATGGTTCGCGGTCACAGTTTTTCGCGGAGCCCGAAATCGTTTCGCCTGGGGAGCCCTCTGGTCCGCGATCGTCATTCTCGGCGCGACAAACCTGATGAACCCGGATGCTTTTATCGCCC
>JBDTSA010000084.1:0-7087 GCA_039931335.1 Acidobacteriota bacterium | reverse complement strand
AGGAAGACGGACCGGGCTGCGCCCTGCCCCTACAATTTTTTCGACAACATATGTTGTCGAAAAACCAAATTTGCCTTGCTGTGATCTTAGATCGGCTCTAAGGCGAGGCCTTTGTTCAGGTAGTGATACAGGTCGTTGAAATCAAGGACTGCTCGGTTCAGGATTAAAGGAAGTTGCGGAATGTCAGCTGTGTTTACGATAAGATTCAGATTTCGCAGAAATGCTTCGTGGGCGTTCATCGTAGTGCCTCCGTCCTCGAGTGAGACGAGAAACAATCTCCGCCGTTCAGACGAATACATCGTATTCGCCTTCTGCTGAAGGATTGCCGCTCCTCCGAACTCGGCTGCGAAGTCCGGCGAGAAAACAACGATCTCGGTCTTTCCTTCGCGAAGCCGCTCATTTGCTTGAGCCGGAGTTTGAGCCATATACACACGGTAACCAGCCTCGGACATAAGCTTCGCGACTTCGTCCTTTTTTTCGCCCAGGCAGAGAAGCACCCGGCGCGGACGTTCGGCCTCTTCGTCGTCTTTATCAAGCGACGCCTTTCCGGTCTGGAGCGCGGACAGCAAAGAACGTAGCGCGCTGTTTATCTCAAACTCAGACTGTTTTTCAGCGAATTGACGGGCTCCAGGTTCGGCCGCCGCGGCGGGCTTGTTTTCTTCCAGCTGCTGAACGGTAGAAGATCCCTGGCCCTTCGCATCCTTGTTTGCTCGCAGCATGTTCTGGCATCGCGGGCAGCGGACGGTGAAGTTCCCGCTCGGAATCTTCGATTCATCGAGTTGGAGTGAGACTGAGCAGTTGTCGCAGCGAATAATCATTTCTTTGGTTCGTGGCTGGCTGATCGTGGTTCGTGGTGGAGATATATGACGGGTCGATGATCGATAATGGTTCGAGCCACGAACGACGAACCACGATCTACGAACTTACTCCATCAAATCAAGAACTGAATTGGTGCTCGCGGGCGGAGCCGGCGGCGGGGCGAGGGGCTGGACCGTCGGCGTCGGTTTGTTTACGTAATCTTCCGTCGATGACAAACCTTTGAGCTGAAGCAGAAGGTTATTTTGATTCGTCGCGTACGACAAGCCGTCCTCGAGCGAGATCACCTTATCCTCGATCATCTTTCTGATGACCGAATCAAAGTCCTGCATTCCGTCGATCTCGCCGTCGCGTATCGCGTCGAGCAGCGTCTTGCCTTCGCTTTCACCTTTCTCGATGTACTCGCGGGTACGCGGATTCGAGCGAAGGATCTCGACGACAGCGACACGTCCCTTACCATCGGCCCGCGGAATCAGTCGCTGGGAAACGATATAGCGGAACGTCTGTGCTAGTCGCGTCCGGATGATCCGTTCTTCGTTCTTCGGGTAAAGCCCGATGATTCGGTCGATCGTCTTCGAGGCGTCAATAGTGTGGAGCGTCGACAAAACGAGGTGACCCGTTTCGGCCGCTTCGAGCGCGATCTCGGCGGTTTCCAGATCACGCATCTCACCGACGAGGATAACTTTCGGCGCCTGTCGTAAAGCAGCCCGCAACGCCGAGGCGAAGTCCTTTGTATCGGCTCCGACCTCACGCTGGTTGATCGTGCATTTCTTGTGATTATGCAGAAACTCGATCGGATCTTCGATCGTCACGATGTGATAGCTCTTTGTCTCGTTGATGCGGTCGATGATCGCCGCGAGCGTCGAGCTCTTTCCGGAGCCGGTCGGACCGGTTAAAAGTACGACGCCGTTTCTGATGTTCGCGATATCCGCGAGCTGCGGCGGAATATTCAGCGATTCGACACTCGGTATCTCGGTCGGGATAACACGCATGACGATCGAGTACGAATTTCGCTGTTGGAAAATATTTACACGGAAGCGGCACTTGCCCGGGAGCGCATAACTAAGATCCGCCGTTCGCGTTCTAGCCAGTTGGACGGCGGCCTCGGCGTTATCGCGGAGTATCGACATCGCGATCATTTCCGTCTGATACGCCGACAACCTGCCCAGTCCCAGCGGCGTTGAGGGGTAAAGAGTGCCGCTGATCTCAACCTGAGGTTTCTGCCCGCACGAAAAGTTCAGATCGCTGACGTTGTCCGAGACAGACAACATCTGCTCAATAATGGGTGCTACATCAAGCAAACTCATTTAGGTGGATTTCTCCTGGCTAGTGTGAAAGACGGAAGGAAAGACTTGAGTGAATCGATGGCCTGGGTGGCAGCCGTTTCTCCACCACGTATATTACGCGAGCGAGAAAGGGATTGCAATATATTTTTTGGAAATTGCCAACATTGTTTATAGGGTAACTAAACTTGCGAAAGTTCTTGCATGCGCGCGGTGATCGTTGAAGGCTCCGAAACAATGTCGCTGATCATCGCGACGCAATCCGCTCCGGCTCCAAGTACGGCGGCCGCATTGCGACGATCGATACCACCGATCGCGACGATCGGAAAGTCGCCGGCGAGTTGCCGGACCGCGCGCACGCCCTCGAGCCCGACTACTGGATCAGGGTTCTCTTTTGTAGAGGTCGCGAAGATTGGGCCGATCGCAAGATAGTCGACCGGCATCGTCAGAGCGTCACGGGCTTGATCGATCGAGTGAGTTGAAAATCCAATGATCGCTTCACTCCCAAGAAGAGCTCGTGCATGTTCCGGAGCAAGATCGTTTTGTCCGAGATGCGCTCCGTCTGCCCCACACGCTAGTGCAATATCCGTGCGATCGTTGACGATGATCCTGACACCCTGTCGACGCGCGTAATCCACAGTTTCGACCGCCGCCCTGTAAAACTCACCCGCCGTTGAGCTATTCTCGCGAAGCTGGATCATCCGGGCACCCCCGGCGATAAGGCGACGAACTTGCTCCAAGTGTGACAGTCCCGAAATGCGGGTGTCGGTGATCGGGTAGATTTTAGGAAGTGTAAATTTCAAGACAAGCCGTCAGCGAGAGCCTTCACCATCAGGAAACAATCTTCGCCGTTATTGTAGTACTTCGCGAGCCGCTGGACGACGACGTATCCCGCATCGCGATATAGGCTCTGCGCCGATGTGTTGCTCACCCGGACTTCCAAGACGATAGTGAGGATCTTGCGCACTCGCAGAGCATTCTCGACGTGAGTCAGAAGCCGTTTCGCGAGTTGCCGGCGGCGGTGTTCTGGGGCGACACCGATAGTCGTTAGGTGAGCAGAGCCGTCCTCATTCACCAAAACGAAAACGAACCCGACCATCTCACCCGCAGCCGTCACGATCCGATAGCTCAAATTTCTCGGCTCGCCGAGCAGGTAATTGAACGTGTGCTTTGTGTAGTTCTCGCCATTGCGAAAACACCGAACGTTCAGGCGCAGGACTTCACTCAGATTTCTGTCCGTTAGCGGATGGATCTCATACTCGGTCTCCGGCGCCGGAACTACTAACTCAGGCGCCCCTTCCTCGAGCGGGACAAAAAAATTCCGAATGGTTTGTAGAACGGCCATAGAAGCTCTACTCGATAAACATGCAATCACCGTAGCTGTAAAATCGATACCCCGAAGCGACGGCATGGCGATATGCATTCATTATAAGTTCGTGCCCGCCAAAAGTTGAAACCAGGACAAACAGGGAACTTTTCGGTAGATGAAAGTTCGTCAGAAGCGAGTTGACCGCTGTGAATTTATAGCCGGGTGTGATGGTCAGATCGGCGAGGCCAGATCCGGGAACGAAGTCTCCGTGTTTTGTGATGACCGACTCAAGAGTGCGCGTGGTCGTGGTTCCAACAGCGACAATCCTTCGACCTTCCCTCCGGGCAGAGTTCAAAACGACTGCCGCCGCCTCACTTATCTCGTAGCGTTCCGGCAATACGGAATGCTGCGATAGATCATCGACGCGAACGGGTTCAAAGGTTCCGTATCCGACGTGCAGCGTTATTTCGGCGGTCTCGGCGCCCTTGGCTCTGATCCGATCGAGCACGGCGTCGCTGAAATGGAGTCCCGCCGTCGGAGCCGCGATCGCTCCGCTCTCTCGGGCGTAGACCGTTTGGTATCGATCGCGGTCGTCGTCGATTCCGCCGAAGTCTCGTTTTATATAGGGAGGTAGCGGCGTGCGTCCGACGCGGCTTAGTATTTCATCAAACTCGCCGACGAAATCGAATTGTATTACGACTCGTCCTTCCGTCAGATTCTCCGATATCGTTCCTTTAAGATCCGGGCTGAACTTAATAACTTTACCTTCCTTCAGACGGCGTGCGGGGCGGGCGAGAGCTTCCCATCTGAGTTCCGAGACCTTGTTCACAAGAAAGATCTCGACGCGCGCGCCGGTATCTGAGTTTCCGAATAGCCGGGCCGGAAAGACCCGTGTGTTGTTCAGTACTAAGAGGTCACCCGCTCGAAGCCGCTCGGGGAACGAGATAAACGCATCATCCTGAAATGTCTCGGACCGCGGATTTACAACCAGCATGCGCGAAGATTCACGCTCGTGAGGCGGATCCTGAGCGATCAGATGATCAGGAAGGTCATATTCGAAATCGGAGAGTTGCATCCCAAAAAGCTATTGTCTGGGCGGAGCTTATCTAATATAATCCGATTATTGCAGACAGTTAAGTCTTTTTATATTAATCGTTAGCATTTTATCGTTCAGTCTGGCAGCATTTTTGCTTTTAATTAGGATTCGAGACGGTGCTCCGAAGCTGGAGCATTGTGACGAATCAAAACTTAGGCAGACAAAGGTGGGGGGCATATGATCAGGAAAAAAATAATTTCTATACTCGTTCTTTCAGTTTGCGTCGTGGCGGGCGCATCCGGCGTCTTAGCGCAGGGACGTTACGTAAACGTCTATTCGCGAGGCGACGTCGATAATTTCATCCGCAATCTCGAAACTTCGAGCGACACATTCAGCCGCGATTTTAAGAATACGGGCGGTACGAGCAGCAGCGAGCGCAGAAACGTCGATCGATTTGAGAACGCCGTTGACCGGCTACGAAATCGCTTCAACAGTAATAACACTTGGTGGGCGAGTCGTAACGAGGTCCAGAATATGATGGGCGAAGCACGTCAGGTGAACGTGATGATGAACAATGACCGTTTCGGTCGGCCGCTCGAAAGACAGTGGCGCGATCTGAGGCGTGACATCAACAAGCTTGCGGATACCTACGACTTGCCCGACCTAGGCGGCCAGCTCGATGGGGGAGGCGGAGGTACATACCCGCCGATCGGCGGTGGCGGTGGCCAGACCAGCAGGCCTCCGGCGTGGGCACAAGGAACATTTTACGCGACAAGCGGGCCTAACATAATGATGACGATCGAGAGTAATGGCCAGATATCCTTAAACAACAATGGCCAGACTTACTACGGTAGATACAATCGTGGGCAGATGTTCCTGAATAACGATGTCTCGACAGTTTCCCGAAGCGGAAACGGGATCAGCACGTATAACACGACAACAGGTCAGACGACCCAATATTCGCGGGACACTTATGGCGGCGGTGGTGGCGAAGACGGCCCGTCGAGCAGACCTGCGAACTGGGCAGTCGGCACTTTTTACGCGACGAACGGTTCGAACATCCAGATGTCGATCAGCAGCGACGGTCGCGTCGTCGTGATCAATTCCGGTTCGAGTTATACCGGTCGCTATTACAACGGGCAGATCTATCTCAATAACGACGTCTCGACGGTTAGTCGAATAGGGCGTAACGGGATCAGAACCTACAACCAGAGTGCCGGCATAACAACGGACTACAGGCGGCAGTAACGCCCGCAAGATAACGCATTCTGAAAAGAAAAACAGCATGTCCGTCGGACATGCTGTTTTTTTGTTACGAATCGTGTGAACGATTCACCTAGTTATTAAGTACCTCAGTAAAATTATTTATCATAATATCACCCCCAGTGCTGACTATGATGCCGCAATGCTGAGGAAAATTGCAAGGAAATTTTGTCGCGGAATTATGATTTGATAAAAAATTTAGAGGTGGTACCGGAGGTCGGACTCGAACCGACATGAGCGTTAAGCCCGCCAGATTTTGAGTCTGGTGCGTATACCAATTTCGCCACTCCGGCTTGGAACTTTCGATGATAAGGTCTGAAGTAATCCAGGTCAAACTCGCGAATTGCCTCACTAAAAACCTACTCGAAATATATTCGTTGCCTCACGAAGAAATCTACTCGACATAAGATAGCCTCTTCCGGTGGAGGAGGCGGGTGAGGAGTGAGATTAGCAATGAAAGAGCGAAAGGCGGTGAGAAGAGGCCGGGGTTTGCGGAGATCGATCTGGTGGCACATGACGGCGGATCTAGTTTTGGGGATTTTCTGCAAACGCTTAATGCAACAGATGTTTTCAGCGGCTGGTGTGAGGTGCAGGCGGTCAGGAACAAGGCCCAGGTCTGGGTCTTTGGGGCATTGAAGGAGATACGTTCACGTTTACCTTTCAAGCTCCTCGGGATCGATTCAGACAACGGTTCGGAGTTTATAAACGATCAGTTGTTCAGATATTGTCAAAGTGAGAAGCTCACCTTCACGCGTTCACGGCCGTACCGCAAGAACGACAACTGTTTTGTAGAGCAGAAGAACTATACGGCCGTTCGCCGGTACGTTGGCTATCAGCGAATGGAGGGTGAGCGGGTTCTGGCAACGGTAAACGATCTGTATCATTACTTGCGGCTCTATATAAACTATTTTCAGCCCGTGATGCATCTGGCCACCAAGGAGCGCCAGGGGAGCCATGTCAAGAAAACGTACAGCCCTGCTGAGACCCCGTTTCAGAGGCTGCATGCGTCGCTGCATATCACCCGCAAACAGAAAGAGAAGATGCGGCGAGAGTACGAAAGCCTTAATCCAGCCGAGCTCAAGAGAAGGATCGAGGCTTTGCAGGAAAAACTATTAAAGATGGCTGTACAGGCGCGGCTAAAGACTCCGACGCATCGATCTGCACATCCGTGGCGTCAACCGGGTGGCGGACTTAGATATCAAAAATACCTGAAGTAGATTTTTGATGAGGCAATGAATAACCGTTCGAGTAGATTTTCTAATGAGGCAATAGGGATACGCGGCGGAGCCTGAATATCCGTTTACGCGGATCGGCCCGATAGACCAGATAGACCCGATAGACCCGATAGACCCGATAGACCCGATAGACCCGATAGACCCG
>JBDTSA010000083.1:0-7107 GCA_039931335.1 Acidobacteriota bacterium | reverse complement strand
GCCAGTCGGTAAAAACAATGACCTGGTTATCGGAAAGGTCAGGGATCGCGTCGATTGGTGTGCGCGTGAGCGCCCAGTAACCCGCCGCCGCGACGCCAATATAGATCAGCACCACGATCACGCGATTCCTAACGGACCATTCAATAAGCCAATTGATCATTTACCGCTATTCACTCCAGGCCCCCAGCCATTTCTTCATCTGAGCGATCTCGGGCTGCTGAGCCTTGATGATCCGTTCGGCGAGCTGCTTGACCTCGGGATGTTCCGCCTTTTTCAGTGCGTCATTCGACATGACGACGGCACCCTCGTGGTGGGCGATCATCATCCTCAGGAAGTGTCGGTCAAAATGGCTCGGCTCCATATCGGCCATATCCTTCATATGTTCGCTATTCATCATTTCCATTCCGCCGACCATTCCTGGCATTTCCATGTTCACGGATGGCTGTTTGCCTGAAAACAATTGTTCACGCAAACGCGTTATCTCGGCGATCTCTTTCGTTTGATCGTCGATAACCTTTTGAGCAAAGGCTTTCAGCTCAGGCCGCTCAGTTTTGCCGAGAACCATTTTCGCCATCGTGACCGCGCCGTTGTGATGGTGGATCATCGAATCCAGAAATTGCAGATCGAACGGCTGCTGAGCTGCGCCCGGGTCAGAATTCATGTCCGTCATGTCGTGATCCTGCTTATTCTGCATGTCATCGTTCATATTCGACATATTCGACATGTCGTGACCCGCCGCGTTAGTGCTGGTGTTTGCGGCGGTGTTATTTGACGGCTGACTCTGGCACGCGGCTAAGAAGAGTCCAACGACCGCGGCAAGCAGTAAACCCAATATTACATTCGCGTTCATATAACCTTCCTCGTCGCGCTATTGGGCGGTTATCGGCAGGCTCGCTTTGCCTTTGCCCGCCGGTCCATCGAACGTTACTTGAGCCTGCCATTCGCCGCCCATTTCAATATCGGCACTGGCTTTGTAAACGCCGGCGGTGCCCGTTGTCGTCAACGCAGCCGAACTGTTCATTGCCGACATCGAGCCCATCGCCGGCATATAGAAGGTGAGCGATGCGGCACCCACATCGACGGGTTTAACCGCGGCGTCAGTGAAGGTAACTGTAAAGTCCTGCTTTCCTTTACGCAGAACTCCATCCGAATTCGAAATAGTGACTGTCAGGTTCCCAGCCTGTCCGCTCTTGATTGGTTTACCCGCGTTGGTCGTGCCCGTTCCGGCGCCCGAACCGCATGCAAGTGCGAAAATGGAAAACGATGCTATGGCAATAAATGCGACGATCTTGAACATATTGGTTTCCTCAAAGTTGCTGTTTTGATTGCGCGTGCTTCCGAAGTGTAAACACACGTCGGCGCACGAAAATGCCTGCCCAAAAAGGCGGGACAAAAACATTAGGGCTATTAGATTTAGATCAGGAAAGCGCGGTGAAGTAGAAACAGGTTAGGCGGTCGTGAATACTTAAGGCGATGATCGGAGAACGCAGATACTGTAACCGGGTGAACTATCGGGAGCGGCTGAAACGATTCCCGCTGCATTACGGCAGGTTCGATCGTTTGTTTGAACTGAACTTTAGCGGCCCGTTCGGCGAGATCCTGAGCAACCCTTTCGGATATGGCGGCGGTACAATTCTTGTCGCAGCAGGCCGGACCCCGAATCTCGTCGACCCCGAGATTGTTGCGCTTGCAACAGGAGTGCTGATCCGTATTTTCAGCGCCGAGACATCCGCACACGCCGGCAGAAACCTGCCCGGCGATGACGAATATAAAAAGTACAGCGGCGAGTCGTTTCAGCATAGGCCATCTCGAATATGAAACCTCGCCCGGCGTTTGTCAACAACGGTCTAGAGCGAACGGGTCAGATTATCCGTAGTAACGTAACCCTTGCGAACTCAAATCCGGGTTTATGCACTTCACATTATGGCAGGTCGCGTTTTAGTATTAAATGCATGACTCGGGTCGCAGTGAGCGCTCTTTCAGTCCTTATTCTTTTGCTCGCATTAACGCCGTGCAGTGAGTGTAATAGCGCCTTCGGTCAGCAACGTTCAAATGAGATCCGTCGGGCGAACGTATCTAATTTCGAGGAGCATCACGACGACTGTTCGCCTTTTTGCGTATTTTCTTGCTGCAGCATCTCGCATTCCAGTCAGAACGCTTCGCCTGAGCCGATGGACGCACTAGAAAGTCCCAAAACGATAACCGCAACTTCAAGCTACGAAAGGCTCTATTCACGCGGCTTTTCTAACTCCATTTGGCAACCGCCAAAAGCCTAGCTCAAACGCTGTCAATAACCACGCCCTTTCAGGAGGCTTGGCGCGCCCCGAATCGTTGGTGACCTTGTCGCCGAACCGATCTGGGCGGCTGGTTCTTTCATCGATCAAAAGTTGGAAAAATTACATGTTCAGAGCAATTATTCTTATCGCCGTCATGTCGGCGGCAAACTTTGCGTTTGCACAGAACGAAAACACGTTGGAGTTAGTGGTAAAAGACAATGCCACAAAAGAGAACATCGTCGGTGCGACACTTCTCGTTGCCGATCCGGAGATAAGCGTCCGCACCGACATCCGTGGCAGAGGCGAGCTAAGAGATATCCCGAATGGTACCCAGACTATCGAGGTCTCGTTTCCGGGTTACGAAACTGCGTCGCTAAAACTCACTTTTCCGCTCGTCGATCAGACTGAGCGAACGATCTTTCTCACCGTCAATAACGACGTCGGCGAAGTCACTGTAACTTCGACCCGGACCGGACGAGAGATCGAGGACAGCCCGACCCGTGTCGAAGCTATTGATGAAGAAGAGATCGACGAGAAGATCAGTATGCGTCCGGCCAACGTCTCGATGGTCTTGCACGAGAGTACCGGGATCCAGGTCCAGCAGACTTCCGCGACATCGAATACGCAGAGCGTTCGTATCCAGGGACTCGACGGTCGATATACGCAGATATTGAAAGACGGCTTTCCAGCGTTCGGCGGTTTTTCCGGCAGCTTGAGCATACTTGAGATCCCTCCCCTCGATCTCAAGCAGGTCGAGGTAATCAAAGGGCCGTCTGCCACGCTTTTCGGGCAAGGAGCGATTGCCGGCGTGGTCAATTTCATCACGAAGGACCCCGAAGAAAAGCCGGTAACTACGCTCATCCTCAATCAAACCTCGGCGCTCGGTAGCGATTTCTCCATTTTCAATTCGCAGAAGTTCAAGAGGTTTGGCTATACGCTTCTCGGATCCGCAAATTATCAGCGTGAGTACGACGTTGACGATGACAATTTTACCGAATTGCCTCGCACCCACGCTTTTGCTGTATCCCCGAAACTGCTTTTTTACATCGACGGCAATACGACCTTGACCGCCGGCAACTCGACCTCGTACCAAAACCGCAAAGGCGGCGACGTTTTTGTAATCCGGGGAAACGCGGACACGACGCACCAGTATTTCGAAAAGAATATCTCTTTCCGAAACGTCACGACCATCAATTTTGACCGCCAGTTGGGCAATGGAGACAGGATCGTCGCCAAGCAGAGCGTCGCGTTATTCAACCGTGAATTGAATGCTCCAGGTTACCGATTCAAGGGAAGACAATTTGGTTCTTATACGGACGTTTCGTATTTCCGACCGGTTGGGAAACACGCGCTTGTTTTCGGTGCAACAGCGAACTACGACCGATTTAGCGAGACGCCGAACGGAACGAATCCGCTTGACCGCAGCGAGACGCGCGGGACAATCGGTGGTTTTCTCCAAGACACGATCGACTTGAATGAAAAGCTTTCGCTCGAAGCAGGATTCCGCCTCGATCGCGCGAAGGACTACGGAACTTTTGCGCTCCCTCGAGTTTCGTTGCTCTATCGATTTACCAGAAATCTTACGACACGCATCGGATTTGGCCTCGGATACAAAACACCGAGCATTTTTACCGAGGACGCGGAGGAATTATTGTTCCAAAACGTCCTTCCCATCGGGAGTGGTCTCAAGGCAGAACGTAGCCGGGGAGGGACGTTCGACATCAACTATCGAAACACCGTCGGTGAGAAGTTTGCATACTCGATCAATCAGCTTTTCTTCTTTACGACTATCAGCGATCCGCTAGTGCTATCGCCGGTGACGGGCGGTTTTTATCGATTCGAGAATGCGGATTCGCCGATCATCAGCCGTGGGTTTGAGACGAACGCCAAATTCAGCTACGACCTTGCCAAACTCTTCATTGGTTACACGTTCACAGACGCGAAGGCGGGCTACATCGTCGGCGATCGAACCTTGCCGCTCATTCCGAGAAGCAAGATCAATTCGGCGCTCGTCTTTGAGAAGCCGGAGAGTTTTAAGGCGGGCGTCGAAATGTATTTTGCGAGCCGTCAGACGCTCAGCGATCAGACGAAAACAAGGTCACTCTTCGAGATCGGTCTATTTGGCGAGAAAACATTCGGCAAGTTCAGCATTTTTATAAACGCGGAAAATCTCACCGACGTTCGACAAGGGCGTTATAGTCAGGTCGTTATTCCACCGAGCCAGAATCCAACATTTGTCGAGATCTACACTCATACCGAAGGGCGCATTCTTAATGGTGGAGTTAAAATACGACTCTAGGAGTTTATAGGACATGAGTAACGAAGTGTACGCAAATCACATCAACAAATATGTTGATGCAGAAATTGAAACGGCATCAGGCTTTCTCAAACACAATGATCTATCGAGTGCGTTCAAGCATCTGGAACGAGCTCACGTTCTAGGTCAAGCTGTGACGGTTGAGCACACCCGGGTGCATTGGTTAATGCTTAAAATTGGTTGGAGAAAACGGGATTGGCGCGAAGTCCTCGGGCAGATTTTTCGGGTTGTTGGGGCGTCCACAAAAACGCCTTTTGGTATCTATCCGAAAGGCAATACTGGCGGGGCAAATATTAGCCCGTTTAAGCCAATGCCGATTCCTAGCGATTTACAAGAAATCATCAGGAAAGCTAAGACTGAAAATATATGAGCGCCAACGTTTTGACCTCAGAAGCTCGCGCTGATTGGCAACGTCGCGGGCGAATGCTCGAATATGTGACGCTGGCCTGGAATATGCTCGAAGCGGTCTTTGCGATCGCTTCGGGTATCTTCGCCGGGAGCGTTTCGCTTATCGGTTTTGGCGTCGATTCGGTGATCGAATGCATGTCGGGCACCGTTTTGCTCTGGCGACTGCGCGAGGGTGAACATGGCGAAAGCCGCGAAAGGTTAGCGTTAAAGCTGGTCGGCATCAGTTTTCTTCTGCTCGGAGCTTACGTTGCCATTAACGCAATAAAATCTTTCATCTTCAGGGAAGCTCCAGGGGTCACGTATGTGGGAATAGGTATCGCGGCTCTTTCGCTAGTCGTGATGCCATTACTCGCCCGGGAAAAGCGCAAGGTAGCGGCCAATCTAAACAGCCGAGCGATGAAAGCGGACTCCCGACAAACCGATCTTTGCGCATACCTGTCGGCGATCCTTCTTGGCGGCCTTCTTCTCAACGCGATCTTTGGCTGGTGGTGGGCCGATCCAATCGCCGCGTTAATTATGGTTCCGATCATCGCCAAAGAAGGCGTCGATGCTCTTCGGGGCGAGGCTTGCGACGACTGCCATTAAAATCGTTCAGAATCTTAAGAAATAAGTTGCCACGTCAACTCTACGTCGCCAATGCAGCTCGTTTTCCAAGGTCGCTCCTCCACCGCCAACTCGTTTCTCTCGTCATTGCTTCCAATCTCGACTGGATATAGCCTGCACGAAGAGCGTTCGCGCCCTGCAATTAATTCAGGAAAAGCTGTGCAGTTCACACTTTTTTATTAATGGAGCCAGTCTCACCCGCCGGTCCACGAACAGAATTCCTTATCCGAAAAGGCAACCGTCGCCGAAAGGCTTCGGTCGCAAAGCCAGGAGTCCCGAACTTAGAGGATCGTCCGGCTGCCGAAGTGAGGTTTAATGAAGTCACCCTTCCTTTTTTTCTTATTGACCCTTACATTTTTTTCCACTGCGTCTTTGGCGCAAACGCGCGCAACCATTAATTTCGATTTGCGCACCGACGCCGGCAGTGGGTCGAGCCTTAATGGATCGACGCGCACCCGTGTGTCGAAGAGTTCCAATGAGCCGACGCGAACATCTGCCGGGAACATCGAACAACAGATCTTTGCCCTCATCAACGCCGAGCGAAGTAAGAACGGCTTGAGCGAGCTCGAATGGAGTGAGAGTCTTGCTGCGGTGGCACGCATGCACTCCGAGGACATGGCGAACGTGAAGTTCTTCAGCCATCGCGGATCGGACGGATCGATGGTTGACGACCGCGCCGATCGCTTAGGCCTAGGATCGTGGCGATCGATCGGAGAGAACATCGCCTACATGCGCGGCTTCGACGACCCGGCCGCCCTTGCCGTGGAAAAGTGGTTGGAATCTGCCGCCCATCGGAAGAACTTGCTCGGCCCGAACTGGAAAGAATCCGCGGTTGGTGTTGCCATGACCGACGACGGCACATATTACATGACAGAAGTTTTCCTTCTTAGAAAATAATCTCAATCGTAAGCGAATTGTCGGCGGATCTTCAAGACTTATCTGAGTCATGAAGATCCGCTCTTGATTTGGAGAGCGAGGGCACTTTTTCGTTTACATTCCCCATGCCGCCTCTTATTCTAAAAAGATGGACGAGGCAGCGATCACTTTACCTTCCTTCGCGAAGATCAACCTGCATTTGCAAGTGATCGGCCGACGCCCCGACGGCTTTCACGATCTTTGTACGGTATTTCAAACCATTTCCTTGCACGACACGATATCAGTTTGGCCCGCGGATGAAATCCTGATTTCTTGCGGGGATGACAAGATCCCGGTTGGTGAACAGAACCTGGTAGTTAAGGCAGCGGTCGCACTTCGCGAAAAGGCGGGTGTGTCGCACGGAGCGAGAATACACCTCGACAAGCGGATCCCCGCTCCCGGCGGGCTCGGCGGCGGCTCGTCCAACGCCGCGACAGCGCTTCTCGTGCTAAACACCTTGTGGAATTTAGACATTGCAACAGACGACCTGCACGCTGTTGCAGAATCACTCGGCTCGGACGTTCCTTTCTTTCTCTACGGGGGCACGGCGTTGGGAATGGGGCGAGGCGAGATAGTCGAGCCGATCGA
>JBDTSA010000082.1:0-7109 GCA_039931335.1 Acidobacteriota bacterium | reverse complement strand
GACCTTTCCGGTTATCTCGTCACCAGGCCCTATCAAGTAGCCTCTCGATGCCGGGGCAGCCGGAACGTTCTGCCCGAAAGCCGTCACGGCAAAGGGAGCAAGCAAAAATAAAACCGCAAAAAACCGCAAATGCATTTATAAACCTCAGGATAAAATACCGCCAAAGAATAACCCACAAGCTCCTTTGATTCAACCTTTTGTTGATTCCGTTGTCCCGATAACGAGGCGGGCCTCGGTCGACAATAAATGTTGACATATTTATACGCTGCAATGTAAGTTCAAGGTATAAAAGATAGCTAAAACCCTCTATTTTTCAGGTGAACGAACATAATCAACTAACAGACAAGCTTTCGTTCCTGCGCCGTCCGACGCAGTTCGTTGCCGATGTCGCTATCCTCTGCGCCGCGTTCTTTGTCGCGTATCTCCCGGCCGTCAACGTTCAGCTCGGCGAATTCTACGTCGATGTCGTCATACGACAGCTCCCGTTTGTCGTGCTGGTGCAGTTTTCTTCACTATTTCTCGTCGGAGCCTATTCGATTCTCTGGCGCTACATCAGCATCGAAGATCTGAAGGTTTTTCTGAAGGGAGCGATAATCTCGCTCGCGATCCTCGCGGCCTTTCGCTTCCTGCTCATCCCTTCGGATTTCAGTCTGTGGCAGGTACCGGTATCGGTGATCCTCATTGACACGGTTCTCGCGTTCGGCGGATTGCTCGGCCTGCGCGTGCTTCGCCGTTTCTTTTACGAGTTCGGCGAGAAGAATAAAGTGTTCACCGGAAAGCATCGGCCGAAGCGCAATGCCGCTTTGCTCGTCGGTGCCGGCCGGATGGGTGCGACGCTAGTCAAAGAACTTAGCGGCCGACGTGACTCTGAGCTCGAGATCCGCGGCCTTGTCGACGACGATCCGCGAAAGCGCGGCGGTAGTGTCAGCGGATATAAGATCCTCGGCACAACGAACGACATACCGCGGCTCGTCGATGAACTTAGCATCAAGCAGATCGTCATTGCACTCGACGCTGCACGTGGTATGGAGATCCGCCGCATCATGGATATCTGCAGCGCCATTCCGGTACGGGCGCGGATCGTTCCGAGCCTGAACGAGATCGCGACCGGCCGCGTATCTGTGAGCCGCCTGCGCGATGTGCAGATCGAGGATCTTCTCGGACGCGAACCGGTAAAGCTTGATGATGAGAACCTGCATGACTTTCTCACCGGCCGTACCGTGATGGTAACGGGTGCCGGCGGTTCGATCGGTTCCGAGCTTGTCCGACAGATAATCAACTACGGCCCGAAGCGCTTGCTGCTCGTTGAGCGAGCCGAATTCTTTCTTTTCCAGATCGGGCGCGAACTATCCGAAATGCAGGGCGTCGAATTCGTACCGCTCATCGCGGATGTCGGAGACGAACCTCGCATGCGCGAAATTTTCGAGACCTACCGACCCGAGGTCATCTTCCACGCGGCAGCACACAAGCATGTCTCGCTGATGGAAGTTAACGCGACCGAGGCGATAAAGAACAACGTTCTCGCGACGCGATGTCTCGGCGCTCTCGCTGGACAACATGGAACGCGCGACTTCGTACTTATCTCGACCGATAAGGCCGTCAATCCGACATCCGTCATGGGCGCGTCGAAACGGATCGCGGAGATCGTCGTACAGGGACTGAATCAGCAGTACGAAACGAACTATGTCGCGGTGCGATTCGGTAACGTACTCGGTTCCGCCGGTTCGGTCGTTCCGATCTTTCGCGAGCAGATCCAAAAAGGCGAGGCGATCACAGTAACCGATAAGGAAATGACGCGATACTTCATGACGATCCCGGAAGCATCGCAGCTCGTTCTGCAGGCCGGTGCACTCGGGAGCGGAGGCGAGATCTTTATCCTCGACATGGGCGAGCCGGTTAAGATCGTGAATCTCGCCGAGGATATGATTCGTCTTTCGGGACTCACGCCGTACGAAGATATCGACATCGTTTTTACCGGTGTGCGAAAAGGCGAAAAGCTTTTCGAAGAGCTCGAGATCACAGGTGAACATCTCGACCGGACAAATCATCCGAAAATATTTATCGGTAAGATCGCGAAGTATACGAACGACGAGGTCGAGCAGATCCTCAGCAACTTTCGTTCGGCGGTCGAGGGATCTGATGAGCCGCGCATCCGTCAATTATTCAACGACGTTCTGCCAGAGGCCCAGATCGGCGAAGCCGTTAGCCGCGCCCTGCCAACCGCCGCCGATCCGGCGGATGACAAGTTCTTTGTCCAACCTTCAAAACTCGGATTGGCCGAGAAATAATCTTTATTCACGAGCTTGTTCGCTATGACCCAGCCTCGGATCTCAAAGCATCGCATTTCACAAAAAGCCGCGTCGTTCACAGAATCGGTCATTCGCGAGATGAGCCGCGAGGCGGCTAAGCACGGCGCCGTGAATCTCGGCCAGGGATTCCCCGATTGGCCGGCACCCGAAGACATCAAGCAAAAAGCTAAGGATGCGATCGACGCGGATCACAACCAGTATGCGATAACGTGGGGCGTTAAAAGTTTTCGCGACGCGATCGCGGCGAAGACGAAATGGTTTCTCGGAATGGATATCGATCCGGAAAGCGAGATCACGGTGACGTGCGGCTCGACAGAGGGGATGATCGCGGCCGCGATGGCGACGATCGATCCCGGCGAAGAAGCGGTGATCTTCGATCCATACTACGAAAACTACATGCCGGACGCGATCATCTCCGGCGCCAAACCTCGCTTTGTTCCGCTGTATCGAAAGGACGACGGATTCTATTTTGATCGTGAGGAGCTTCGCCGAGCGTTCAATGAAAAAACAAAGGCGATCATCATCTGCAATCCGAACAACCCGACCGGAAAAGTTTTCACACGCGACGAGATGGAATTCATCGCCGGGCTATGCAAAGAGTTCGACACACTCTGCTTCACCGATGAGATCTACGAACACATAACTTACGAAGGGACGAGTGACGAGGGAAAAGTGACGAGAGCTCCGTCGCACGTCTGCATGGCGACGCTCGACGGAATGCGTGAGCGAACAGTTGTTGTGAATTCGCTTTCGAAAACGTATTCGGTCACCGGATGGCGCGTCGGATACTGCATCGCCCCGCCGGAGATAACACACGCGATCCGAAAAGTCCACGATTTTCTCACCGTCGGCGCGGCGAATCCGCTACAGCACGCGGGTGCGTACGCGTTGAGTTTGCCACCGAGTTATTACGACGATCTTCAGAAGGAATATCAGCGCAAGCGCGACTTTATCGTACCTGTTCTGCGCGATGCCGGTTTCAAATGCGACTCGCCCGACGGGGCATATTACGTGATGGCCGACATCTCGGGTTTCGGTTTTCCGAATGACATCGAATTTACGAAACACCTCATCCGCGAGGTCGGAGTCGCCGTCGTGCCCGGTTCGTCGTTTTACGAAAACCGGTCGATGGGTTCACAGATGGTCAGGTTTTGCTTCTGCAAAAAAGACGAAACGCTCGAGGCGGCTGCGGAGCGACTTCGAAAGATTAGGTGACAAGGCAGAAACCCGACCGGTAGGGAGGGTGTTTCAGAATTTGCCTAGTATTGGATCGTTCGTCGGCTTCAGCACGGAACACCCTCCCTACGGGTCGGGTTTCTGCCTGTCGCCGAGCAACCTTTTTCAGCACTTAGGGCAACAAAAATAACATTCGACGCGTGAAAGCTTGCGCGTAGGTTCATCAGTAATAATTACAGGATTGGAGGTTATATGATTCGTAGATCATTGGCGTTTCTTTTGATTGGTTTTATAGTCGTCATCACCGGCGAGGCTCAGACACCGGCACCCGGAGCGAAGGTCGAGGCGCAAACATTCTCATTCTTTTTCGATGGCGACGGCAGCTATCTCGGCGTCCAAACCGAAGAGATCACGAAGGACAATTTCGCGAAATACGGCCTGCGTGACGTCCGCGGCGTCGCGGTCGAAAAGGTGATGGAAGGTTCGCCGGCCGAAAAGGCCGGGATCCAAAGCGGCGACGTCATCGTCGGTTTCAATAACGAAGAAATTACGAGCGTTCGTAAACTGATGCGTTTGCTTGGTGAAGTCTCGCCCGATCATCAGGCAAAGATCACTGTTCTCCGAAGCGGCGGTGAGCGCGAACTGACGGCGACACTCGGATTGCGACCGGCACCAAAATTCGAAGAGGGCGCGTTTGGAAATCTGCCCCGTGTCCAACGTGTGCCATTTCCGCCCTCCGCCGATATGCCGAGCTTGGCGCCGATGCAATCGATCCCCTCGACACCGGGCACGCCCGATCGGCCGTTTGTATGGCGCTCGGGTTCCGGACGGCGGATAGGCGTTGGCGTGACTTCGTTAACAAAACAGTTGAGCGAACATTTCGGCGTCGCAGGTGGTGTGATGATAAACGAAGTCCGCTCTGATTCACCCGCGGCGAAAGCAGGGTTAAAAGCCGGCGATATAATCGTCGAGATCGAAAGCAATGAAGTGAAAGGCGAGATGGATCTGATCCGTGCGATCGGCGAAAAGAAAGACGGTGACGTAAGGTTGACGATCGTTCGCGATCGAAATCGTCAGACGATCCGCGTAACGCCCGAGGAATCCAAAGATGGCTTCAACAGTTTCTTCGAATTTCCGAATGCGCCGGACGGCATGGTCGCTCCGCAGCAATTCAAAATGGCGGTTCCGATGACGCCTATGCCGATGACCGGATTTCAATTTCCGAATCGGATCCTTTAATTTTTTTTAACGCAGAGACCGCGGAGATCGTAGAGTAGATCTCCAAAAAACTTCGCGTTCTCCGCGTTAAAAAATCACAACGGGATTTTTCTTTCGTCGCCAGATGAATCCATCAAGAACGTAGTGCGTCAGCTGCGGCACCGCGAGAAGCGGCACCAGATAGACTTTCCACTCCGTCCAGTTCCAATTCGCACCGAACATCCAGTTGCGCTCGTGCCACACACCGCGGTTCCAAAATAATTCCTCGACATACGCGAACGCCCAGAGCGTCGCGAGAAAGACGATCCAGTTCGATGAGAACGCGCGATAAACGCCGCCCGTCGATTCGCGGCGTGCTTTCGCATAAAACCAGATCAGAGCAAAGTACGGCACGCCGTGGATGATGACGTTCGTCACGGTGAATGCGTAGTCTGAATTGAAGACGACGATGCCGACGTACCAGCAGATCACAGTCGTCGCGACGACGATGTCTTTGCCGATGTTCAAAAAGCCTGTCGTCGAGTATTGGTAGATCGACTTTGCGGCGTAAGCGATGAGCGCGATCACGTAGATCGGAAACAGAACTTGATCGACGATCTTCGGTAGCGAGAAAAAATCGTTCACGACAAACCACTCGAAATTGCGCGGCAGGCTTGTCATCCAGAACGCGAGCGGATAAACCGTCGCCAGATAAACCGCCGCGGCGTCGATCCACCATGTCCAGTTCGCCGTCTCGTTGAGTTTGCGTCGATACAGCGCGACCCAGCCATACTGCTGACGAACGAAATGAAAGACGGCGACGATCGCGAGTGCTCGCCAAAACGTCAGCTCGCCCTCGGAATACAACGCGACCCCGACCGCGTAACCAAACACCGGCACGAGCAAATAAAGCCCGAGTCGTCGATTCAATTCTTCTTTGTCGAAGTAAACTCGAAAGCTCGTCGACCAGACATGCGCGACGTCTATGAGGAGCACAGCGGAGATCCACGTCCAGTCGGGAGAGTCATTGTCGAGAATGCCCAACTGCCATCCGACGGCAAGGAGAAATAGAGAGGCGATCGCGCTGCCGAGAAATACAGTCAGGTCGATTTTGCGCGAGAAGAGCCAGTTAGAATTCGCGCCGCGGAGACGCGGCGATGACGGAGAACTGGAGATTGTGTCAGCGCCTGCGCTCACGCGACTCTCCTCACCGCGTCTCCGCGTCCCCGTGTCGCTCCGTTCACAATTTCCTCCGCCGATCGCAGTCCGTGATAGAACGCTTCTTCAAACAGGGCTACTCCGCTCAGGTCGGTGTGCGCGAAATGAATGTTGCGCCACGGCTGCATTGCCTTCTCACGGACTCCGCTCCAAATAAAATTTGGTCGTGGTGAGATCATCGCATGGCCCCAACGCATGATATCCAACCGCTCGCAAAGATCGTAGATCTCCGGATGCGCCCGCGCCACGTCGGTAAGACAAACATCCGCAAGCTCACGCCATGAATAGTTGAAAAGTTTCGTCCGGCCTTCGACCTCGTGGCACATCGGATAATAGTACGTCAGCGTTGCAGGCCCGTAATCGATTTCCTTTTGATGCGTCGCGTTCACATATCCGAGCGAAGGACTTTCGTAGAGCACGTTGTCCCAAGCAAGCGGGAAGTCTCGCGTAAAGCGCGGCTTTGGCCGATCGTTCAGAAACAGATTCGCAACAAACCACGCGTTGTGCTGAAACTCGTTCGCGGCAAACGGCGCATGTTCATTGAATCCACGAATGACATACGGGACCGTAAACATCGGCGATGCGTAGATAACCTTCCCGCATCGAAATCCTTGGAGCTCGCCACCGTTGAGGCAGATCACTTCAACGCCTTTGTCACTCGGTGTGATCGAGACAACCGCGTGCGACTTCTGTACATTGTCCTTCACACGATCGAAAAGATGATTTACGAATCGACCATTACCTTCAGGAAAAGTAATGAACGGCTGCGACTCGTCGCCGGATCTGCGAACGCGCGAGCAGAAATAAAATAGGCCGGCCCACGCCGAAGTTTGATCGAGCTTCAATCCATAATCGTCGCGGCATGCGTAATCGCAATACCAGATCAAACGTTCCGAGGTGAAGCCGTTTTCCTGTAGCCAATCGCCGAATGAAATGCGATCAATCGAAGTGACTTCGGCATCAGTCGAACAGTTCGCGACTGGAACTACGAATGCCCGGCGACCTTTCGCATCGCGCCAGTTCACCCATCGGTCGACATGCTTTTGAAACTCTGCGAACTGCCTCTTGTCTTCATCACTTGCCCCGGCCTGGAGATAAAGGCCATCGTACCAACGACCCTTATAGAAAATTCTTTCTTCGGGTTCGCGACAGAGAAACTGCTCGCTGACGACGACCTCACCGTTCGTCCCTCGTCCCTCAAGGAGCGAC
>JBDTSA010000081.1:0-7129 GCA_039931335.1 Acidobacteriota bacterium | reverse complement strand
TGTCCGGTCTGCGATCGTGGCGGCGAGTGTGAGCTCCAGGAAGTTATTTTTGATTGGGGCGACGTCGAAGAGCGGTTTACCGAGCGCAAGAACGTCGCACCCGAAAAATATCTCTCGCCGATCGTCGCAAATGATCCGCAAAGATGCATCCTTTGCAAGCGATGCACGCGTGTCTGCGACGAGTGGATGGGCGAGGATGCGATCGAAGCCGGTAACCGCGGTTCGAACACCGTGATCGGGACGTACGGCGGATGGCTCGACTGTTCGCAGTGCGGAAACTGCATCGAGGTGTGTCCGACCGGCACGCTGCTCGACGGAGTCTATCGTCATGAGACGCGTCCATGGGAGCTCGAACAGACGATCTCGACAGATACATACAGCTCGGATGGCATGCAGCTTTCGATCGGTTCACGCGGCGGAGCGGTACATCGTATCGTCGCCCGTGATCGCTACGTGAACGGTCTCAACGGCGAATTCCTCGACGTCAAGGCTCGATTCGCACACGAATTCATCAATCATCCAGAGCGTCTGAAGACGCCGATGATCCGTTACGCGAAAGGCGGCAAGCTGATCCCGGCGACTTGGGACGATGCGATCAGTTACGTCGGTGACAAGTTAGCGGATTACGGAAATGCGGTTGGCGTGATCGCGAGTCCGCGGCTCACGAATGAATCGGTCTTCAGCTTAAAAAGGTTTGCGGCCGAGGTCGCCAAGTCTGATTACTTCGCGGTCTCGGATCGGTACGACTTATCGACGATCTTCGACAACTTGAGCGTCCCTCTGGCGACGCACAAAGAGATCCGTTACGCGAGCACGATCCTGCTTGTCGGCGGCGAGCCGGAAGAGGAGCAAACTTACACGGCGAAGCAGATTCGCCAGGCCGTCCGGAACGGCGGTGCGAAATTGATCGTCGTAAACGATACTCCGATTCGATTGACGGCGCAGGCAAGCCAGTTCATTCATGTGAACAAAGGCTCCTACGACGTCTTCGCTTTGGTCCTCGCCGACGCGGCGACCGACAACGCGACGAAAAAGCTTGGGATCGATATGTCAGAGGTTGAAGCATTGAGCCGTACGCTTGGTGAGACCGAAGGCGATCTGATCATCATGGTCGGAAATGAACTTTCCCCCGAGGCTCAGGCGGCGATCGCATCGGCGGCGGCGAACTTCGCGTCAGAAAATCACCGCGTTAAATTGCTGCCGCTCGCACCGTACAACAATTCGGTCGGCGCGAACGACGTGTCTGCGGGCAAAAAGTCTCTACTCGATGTGATCAACGGGTCGAAGGCGTTGCTCATCGGCGGAAGTATTCAGGATCCGGCGGTGCTTCAGAACAAAGAATTCGTCGTCGTTCAGGAGTTGTTTGAAACAGAAACGACGGCGTTCGCCGATGTCGTATTTCCCGCAGCTTCGTTTGCTGAAGTCGATGGAACATATACGAACAACACAGGCTTCGTTCAACGTGTTCGAAAGGCGATAGACCCGATCCACCAGGCGAAACCCGACTGGATGATCACCAGCATGATCGCGAAGGAGATGGGCGTCGACTTTGGGTATAACTTGTCGACGACCGCCGTATTCAAGGGGATCGCCGACAGCGTCCCCGCGTACTCAGGAATTCGCTATCCGGATCTGAAAGACGAGTCACGACCGGTGCAGGTGAAGCACGAGGTCAGAATCGGCTCTGCGGGCAATGCCGTCGACGTCTTAAAACAACGTATTGAATCGCTACCGGAGAATGGCGAAAAGAACAACGTTGTTCCTAAGGTCGGGCACAAGCTGCATCGGTTAACGACAATGACGAGCAAGACCGCGCAGTTTCATTTGCTTGCGCATGGCAATCCGAAACCTGAGAATTTGCTCGTATCGCCTTTGCAGCAGTTCGAGCTTGATGGTACGCCGAAGTCGGAAGAGTTGGCCGTTGCCGTCGGGGCTGAGGACCGGGCGAATCCGGGTGGAAGGTAGGCCTGTCGTACGTAATTATGGAGTCTGTTCTCAAAACGGCATTTCCGTTCATCGTTTACACCGTCGGTGTCTTGATCGCCTTTCAAATGGTGCTCATGATCGTCGCGTACACGGTGCTCGCCGAACGAAAGGTTCTCGGCTGGATCCAGGGACGCATCGGGCCAAATCGTGTCGGGCCGTGGGGAGTTCTGCAGCCGTTCGCCGATCTCCTGAAGTTTATCTTCAAGGAAGATCTTGTTCCCGATAAATCGACGAAGTTCGTTTACTTTCTGGCGCCGCTCGTCGCTTTGACATGTGCGTTGCTGCCGATCGTTGTTTATCCCTTCGGTCCCGCGATCACGACCGTCGACTGGAGTTTCCTCCCTTACGGTCTTGGCGAAGGGATCACACAGTTGCCGCTCACGATCGCCCGGATCGATGTCGGAGTGCTCTTCGTTCTCGGAATTACATCGGTCGGTGTTTACGGAATCGCATTGGCCGGATGGTCGTCGAACAGCAAGTACAGTTTGATGGGCGGTCTGCGTTCGTCGGCACAGATGATCTCGTACGAGCTCGCGATGGGAGCGTCGGTCATCGGTGTCGTGATGCTCGCCGGAACACTCGATCTGAACGGCATCATCACGGCGCAGATCCGATCGCCATTCAAATGGTTCATCATTCCGCAGTTCATCGGCTTTGTTGTGTTCCTGATCGCGGCGTTCGCTGAAACCAATCGCGTGCCGTTCGATCTGCCAGAAGCCGAGACCGAACTTGTTGCGGGATTTCATACCGAGTACAGCGCACTGAAATTCGCGCTCTTCTTTATGGCCGAGTACGTGAATATGTTCACGGTCTCGGTTATGTGCACAGTGTTATTTCTCGGAGGATGGTATGTGCCGGGGCTTGGAAAGATTCTCGAGCCCGGTTCGATCCCCTATGCGCTGGTCAGCCATTTCGCCTTTATCGGCAAGATCTGCGCGTTCTTGTTTTTCTATATTTGGGTGCGCGGAACATTGCCGCGTTTTCGATTCGATCAGTTGATGAACTTCGGATGGAAGTTTCTGCTGCCGCTCGCACTGGCGAATGTAATTTTGACGATCGTGCTTGTGTACTTTTTGAATAGTTAGTTTTCTAACGCAGAGATCGCGGAGCACGCGGAGACCGCCGAGATCGGCACCCGCGAATTTCCAGGTGACGTTTTTGAACTTTCTCTGCGATCTCCGCGGTCTCCGCGTTGAGAATCTTATATGGCCGGTTCAGTTTTATTTTTCCTATTCGCCGGATTCGCTATCGCGTGTGCGATCTCGATGGTGTATCACAAGAATCCGCTCTACAGCGCGATCTCGCTCGTCGGCGTATTCTTGTCGCTATCCTGCATCTACATCACACTCGCCGCGCCGTTCATCGCCGCCGTGCTGGTGCTGATCTACGCCGGAGCGATCATGGTGCTCGTCGTCTTCGTCATCATGCTTTTGAATCTCGACGACGATAACAGGCCGGGCCGGCTGCGATATCTTTACGCCGTCGGTGGCGGGCTCGGGCTTATATTACTCGCGCAAACTTTCTTTATTTTTTACGCCGTGATGCGAGCACCGCAGCAGGCCGTAAACAATGAGGAAACGGTTGGCAAGACGATGAGCATCGGCCAGGGAATGTACACCGAATATCTGCTGCCCGTTGAGATCGTCGGGATACTTCTTTTGATGGCGATCATCGGCGGGGTCGTTCTTGCACGCCGCCTTGCCCAGCCGCAGCTCGAGCTGGTGATCGATCACGAGCTGGAGGAACGCGGGCTGGAAGAAGAGAAGGACGACTATCGAGTGGCGAGTTGATCGTCGTTCGTTGTTCGTTGTTCATTGTTCGTTGACTGGATGCCGTTTGAGACTTGGGACAACGGACTTGAACGAGAAACTAGAAACGAGAAGCTAGAAACTTAAGACGGATGGAACCGAGTTTAGCAAGCTACCTGGCATTATCAGGAATTTTATTTACGATCGGCACGGTCGGCGTGATCTTTAAGCGCAACGCGATCGGGATGTTCATGTGCATCGAGCTGATGCTCAATGCCGTCAACCTGACGTTCGTCGCGTTCTCGCGTTACTACGCTGATGTAACCGGTCAGCTCTTTGTCTTTATGGTAATGTCGGTCGCCGCCGCCGAGGCGGCTGTCGGACTTGGCATCATCATCGCGTTCTTCCGCAACCGCCAGTCGGTTGACGTCGACGACGCGAGCATTTTGAAAAACTAGTGAGCGAGGTTTGACAGCGTTTGAGCACGTGACGATGAGTCGCAAGACCTGATTTTCGTGTGTTTCGTGGTTTCAGATCTTTCAAAAAACCTGGAACCACGAAACACACGAAAAAAGACTAAGCAGTGCGCCTATGCCTGTGCTGGTTAGAAATGCCACGAAAGACGACGCCGGAAAGATTGCAGAATTCGCGATCCAGCTCGTTGATCAGCACGTTGCTTACGATCCGGAGAGATTTGCACGGATCGGAACACGGGAAGGAATGGCTTGGTTTTATGGCGGCCAGACAGAGGCCGAAAACGCTGCGGTCTTCGTCGCCGAGATTGATAACAGAATCATTGGCTTTGCGTACGTTACGTATGAGGAGAAGAGTTATCTCGACCTCGCCGTTTCAGTCGCGTTGCTGCAGGACATATTCGTCGACACGTCCGCACGCCAAACCGGTTCCGGTCGGGCGCTGATCGAAGCGACCATTGAGTTCGCCAAGCAGCTCGGTGCGTCAAAAGTGATGCTTCACGTGGCAGTACGGAATACGATCGGACACGAATTTTTTGAGAAGTGCGGCTTTCGTCCGACGATGAGCGAGATGATGCTGAAATTGAAATAGGGATCGATCGAGAAATTCGCGTTCGCGGAAGACCTGCGGACAGCGAAGAAGTAAATATTAGTTTTGGATCAGGCTTTGAGCATCGGAATGTCAAAATTCGGGATACTTGTTTTGGCAGCGGTCTCGACCGTGATGGTGGAAGCTCAAGTCGTTCGCGAGACTTGCTTGAAAAAATTCGGACAGCGCGAGTGGACGATCCTTTTGAAGGATGTCGACGTGCAAAAGAAGAAAAGATTGCTAGACGATCCCGAGCAGCGCCGGGCTCAAGCGGATAGTATTCGGCAGTTGCTTGCGTTTGCGTGCGAGGCAGAAAGCCGTGGGATCACGAAGGAGAAATTGGTTGCACAGGAGCTCTCGAATATCCGTTCCGAGACGATCGCAGTCGAATACGACAGCCGGTTCAAAAAAGGAGCGGATTACGTGCCGTTCAGTCGGATCACGGACGCTCAGATAGCCACGTTCTATTCGAACCCGGCGAGAGTCGCCGAATCGGAAGACTTTGTAAAAGTTAAGGCTGAGATCTTGCGAACGTCTAGCCTGGACATGGCTGACAGCGTGATCACCGACGAAGAGCGGAGTCAGGCGAAAGCGCTCTTCGCGAAGATCAAGATCTCTGAAAAGGCGGCGGCTCTTCTTGGCGAACCTTTTCGATCTCCGGCAGAGCTAAAAGTTAAGCTGCAGCAAGCACAGTTTCTGGCTCGTCTCGCTTCTGACTCATTGGCGAACGAGATTTCTGTGGGCGATGCCGAGGTAACCGAGTACATCACGGAGCATCCGGAGCATGATACTTCGGCTAAAAGAGTAACTGCAGAGAAACTGCTTGCACGGGCGAAAGCCGGGGAAGATTTTGCAAAGCTCGCCGATGGGTTTTCGGAGGATCCGGGTAACGATCGCGTAGGAAAGAAAAACGGTGGCCTTTACGCGGATGTTCCGCTGGGAATGATGCTCCCGTCCTTTGAGAAGGCGGCACTCGCTCTTGAACCCGGGCAGATATCTCCCGCGTTGGTCGAAAGCGACTTCGGATTCCACGTGATCAGGCTTGAAAAGAAATCTGCCGATGGTCAGAAATATGACGTCAGGCACATTCTGATCGCAACAACGGTAAAGAACCCGGACGACCCCGACGGCCGCGAAGTGCCGGTGACAGTTGTGGTCAAAAGCAAGCTCGAGGCGGATCGAGAGCAGGAATTGCTGGACAGGATCGTCGTTGAGTACGAGATCGTTGTCGAAGAGTACAAGCCCGTAACCGCAGTTCCGGCGAAGCGAGTCGTTAGAAAGAGGCGCAAGTAGCTGGTGCTGCGTCAGATCTCAGTACTGAATAAGTAATGGTTGAAAATAACCTTTTAAGTTTAATCATATTTGCCCCGCTCGCCGGCGCCGTTATCAACTGGCTGATCGGTGGGTATTTGAAGGACAAGCCGTACAGCGAAACTTTCAGCGGCTTGGTCGCATGCGGAACGATCGCGATCTCGACGATCGTTGCATTCATGATCTCGTTCGGCATTGGAACGTCGCATGAAGGCGCATTGTTCGGCAATCAGCCGATCCTCGATCACATCTGGACGTGGGTCCAGGTCGGCGGATTCCGCGCCGATTTCGCACTCGGCGTCGACCGTCTGAGTGGCGTTTACGTCTGCTTCGTCACTTTCGTCGGTCTTCTCATTCACATCTTCGCAACGGGCTACATGCACGGCGACAAAGGCTTCTATCGCTTTTTTGCGTACATGAACCTTTTCATGTTCTCGATGCTGACGCTCGTGCTCGCCGACAACTTCCTGCTGATGTTCGTCGGATGGGAAGGCGTTGGGCTGTGCTCATATCTGCTCATTGGTTACTACATCAAGCGTGACGAAGCACGGCGTGCAGCGAAAAAAGCGTTCGTCATGAACCGCATCGGTGACTGGGGCGTGCTGATGGGAATCTTCCTGATCTTTACGCTGACTGGTTCGATCTCCTTCTATGACAAGGCGGTTGATGGAACACAGGTCGCGAGCGCTCTGAACATTTTCGCTCAGATGGCTCAGGAGCCGTTCGGTTGGCCAACTCTCTTCGCCGGCGGTATCACATCGGTCGCCGTTCTTCTGTTCATCGGTGCGACAGGTAAATCTGCCCAGATTCCGTTGTTCACGTGGCTGCCGGACGCGATGGCCGGCCCGACTCCTGTGTCGGCGCTGATCCATGCGGCGACGATGGTTACGGCCGGCGTCTACATGGTCGTTCGCTGTAACGCGATCTATCAGAATGCACCGACCGCAATGTTCATCGTCGCGATCATCGGCGCGGCAACGGCGATTTTCGCTGCGACGATCGGCCTCGCGCAAAACGACATC
>JBDTSA010000080.1:0-7157 GCA_039931335.1 Acidobacteriota bacterium | reverse complement strand
GTAAATAAACGAGAAATGTTATGGAAAAACAAGCTGCCCAAAACATTCAGGACGCCTTTTTAAATTCCGCGCGTCGGGAAAGAATAAATGTGGGAGTTCATCTCCTTCAAGGCGCGACCTTGTCGGGCAGGATTAAAAGCTTTGATAAGTTCTCGGTTTTACTTGATGTTGGCGGCCAGGATGTTCTGATCTTCAAACACGCGATCTCCACCATTTCACAGGAACGCAAGACCGAATCGGTATCCGCGTAAAGTTCAGCTTGCAAGGAAAATTCATCACTTTCGAGGGGATTGACGGAAGCGGCAAGTCAACGCAGCTTCGTATGTTGTCCGGCGACCTGCGCTCACAGGGGATCGACTTAATCACCACACACGAGCCGGGCGGGACGCCGCTCGGACGACGGTTGCGCGAGTCATTTCTCGAAACTGAAGAAACGGTCGCGCCTATGGCTGAGCTTCTCTTGTTCGCTGCGGACCGTGCCCAGCACGTTGAGTTTCTGATCAAACCCGCTTTGGCTGAGGGCCGCGTCGTGATATCCGACCGCTATGCTGACGCGACGTTCGCGTATCAGGGAGCAGGCCGTGGGTTTTCAGAAGCGACGGTCAACGAGATAATAAGACTTGCGACCGGCGGCCTGAAGCCGGACCTCACGTTGTTCTTCGACATCACTGTCGATAGCGCGATCCGCCGCATGAGCGAACGACACGAGACGGGCGAGGGTCGAAACAGAATGGATGTCGAGACTGCGGAATTCTACTCGAGTGTTCGAACCGCGTATCTCAGCATCGCAGCGGCCGAACCCGAACGTTTCAAGATTCTCGACGCAAACGGTTCGATCGAGAGCACGCATGCATTGGTCGTCGGTATGATCACGGATTTTCTGAAATGAACAAGTTGGTTGGCAACAAGGAAGTAGCTGAGACGTTGCGGCGATTCGTCGCCACTGGTCGCGTACCGAACGCGCTTTTATTCACCGGTGCCGAAGGCGTCGGTAAAAAACAATTTGCGATCGAGCTTGCTCGTTGCCTTGTTTGCGCCAATACGAATGCGCACGGAGCATGCGGACAATGTGCCGTCTGTCACCGCGTCGGCGAATTTGTAAACCCGATATTCGAAAAAGGCGATGAATCGGACTTCGTCTTCTTCAGCCAGCATCCTGACGTTGGCATCATCGTTCCGTTCAGGCGAAACCTGCGTATAGGAGCTGTGCGTGCGCTTGACCGCGAAGCCCACTATCGGCCTTTCGAAGCCGCGGCAAGAGTATTCATCGTGGACGACGCCGACAAGATGAACGACGCTGCCTCGAACGCACTGCTGAAAACCCTTGAAGAACCGCCGGCGACTTCGCACATAATTCTGATCGCGGCTCGAGCAGACACATTGCTCCCGACGATCCGCTCGCGATGTCAGACCATTCGTTTTGCACCCGTGCCCGTTGACGAGATAGAACGTCATCTGATCGACTCATGCGATTTTTCACCTGAGGACGCCGCCCTCGCCGCACGCGTTTCGGGTGGCAGCATCGGCCGTGCGATCGAGATCGTTCCGGCTTCGTTCCGTACCCAGCGGAGCGCGATGCTCGGAGTTCTAAAAGCTGCCGCGGTGGACAACAAACGTGAACTGCTTGCCGCTTCCGAAGAGATGGCCGATGCGAAGAACAAGGACGAGTACGAGGAGAAGCTCGGCGTCCTGCAGACTCTTATTCACGACGTCTGGCTTCTGGTGAACGCGGCAGATGTCGAGATACTGAACTCGGAGATCGAAGCTGAGCTGATCCAGCTATCCCGGCAGGTGTCCTCACCGACTCTTGCCCGCTGGCTCGGCGAGATCGAGGTGATGAGCGAGAACTTCATCGTTAACATCAATCGAAAGATCGCGACCGATTCGCTATTTGTCGAGATGGCGGGTCGATAGAGCCGGGGAAATTACGGAACAAAGCAGGCGAACTAGCGTCTAATTTGCCTTCTGATGTTAAAATTTCTTTCATTGGAGAATCTCGCATGAAAAGAATCGTATTTTCCGCCGAGATGTTGAGCAATCTGCGATATTAGCCGATGGATGCTGCGATAGAACAAACGGCGAGTAGCCAAATGATCGAGCGGATAGTCGCCGCGTCGGGCGCCACTGCGATGGCGGCGGGCGCCGGAGTCGTAACCTATTTCGAGCCGACGAACGCCGGATTTTTCCCGGTCTGCCCACTCTACACACTTACCGGTTTCGCGTGTCCGGGCTGCGGCCTGACTCGAGGGTTTCACGCTCTGTTTCACGGTGACGCGTTGGGAGCTCTTGATTACAACGCAATGCTGCCATTTTTTTCGGCTCTCATCGGATTCGGCTTTGTTTCGCTCGTTTACTTCGCGCTGCGGGGCAGGCGAATACCGGTGAACTTACTTCATCCGAACGCATTGTGGGTGTTTTTTGTTTTGCTTCTGATTTTTGGAGTAGTGCGAAATCTGCCGTGGTATCCGTTCAGCGTCCTGTTCCCTTAAGAAGTTTGCCCGCGAATAACGCTAAAGAACGCGAATAAGAATGGTCAATTCTTATTCGCGTTCTTTAGCGTTATTCGCGGGCACGATATCTTTAACGCTTTTCGCGTATTTCGCGGGCAGAAATTCTTAGCCAATCTGAACAAGCGGCTTGTCTTCGACAAGCGACTTTGCCGACGCGCCTTCCTTTCGCAAGATCTCGACTTCCTTTACAAACTCTTCGACGATATCTTCGCCTGACACACGCCGCATCGGCACACCGTCCTTGAAGATCATCCCAACGTTTCGACCGAATGTTATGCCGAGCTGCGAATCATGCGCCTCGCCCGGCCCGTTTACCGCACAGCCCATGATCGAAAGATGCAAAGGCTCTTCGACATGAGCGAGGCGACGTTCGACTTCCGTTACGATCTCGACAAAGTTATCGATATCGAGACGTCCGCATGTCGGACATGCAACGACGGTCACACCACGCTTTCGGAGCTCAAGAGATTTCAAGATCTCCCACGCGACACGGACCTCCTCATGCGGCTCGGCGGCGAGCGAGACGCGGATCGTGTCGCCGATACCCTCGTGCAGTAAAACCCCGAGACCGATCGCCGACTTGATCGTGCCGCCAAACGGCGTGCCGGCTTCGGTTACGCCGAGGTGGAGCGGATAATCGACTTTCTCAGCCATCAAACGATAAGCCGCGACCATCCGATTTACATCCGACGCTTTCAAAGAAATGATGATGTCGCCGAATCCCAAGTCCTCGAGAATGCGAATGTGCCGCATGCCGGATTCGACCATCGCCTCGGGCGTCGCCGTTCCGTACTTTTTCAGTAGGTCCTTTTCAAGCGAGCCGCCGTTGACGCCGATGCGGATCGGAACCTTGCGAGCTTCGGCCGCACGCACGACTTCGCGAACGCGATCTATCGAACCGATGTTACCGGGATTGATGCGAAGCTTGTCAATTCCGGCGTCGAGTGCCTTCAACGCGAGTTTGTAGTGGAAATGGATGTCGGCGACGATCGGGACGTCGGTCCGCTTGCGGATCTCGTACATCGCGGCGGCCGCATCATCATCGGGAACGGCGATCCGCACGATCTCGCACCCGGCTTCGACCATCTCTTCGATCTGCCGCAGCGTGCCTTCGACATCGGTCGTATCGGTCTTCGTCATCGATTGGACGACGACCGGCGCACCACCGCCGATCTGGATGTCTCGAACTCTTACTGGACGTGTATGTCTCATAAATGTGCGACGGGCTTTTCAGCCTGTCGCGGCAGACTAGAAAGTCTGCCGTACTTAAAAAAATCTCGAGATATCTAAGAACGTAACGAACACGATCAGCAGCAAGATGACCGCCAAGCCCGTCAATTGGATTCTCTCCTTCCATGCCATCGAGAGCGTGCGCCCGAACCACGACATTACCTTTTCAATCGCCAGCACCATGATCTGTCCGCCGTCGAGCAGCGGAATCGGGAGCAAATTGAAAACGCCAAGGTTGAGGCTGATGACCGCGAGGACCGAAACAAGGCCCGCGAATCCCGCCTCGCGGACGATCTGCGCGATGAGCGATACGATTCCGACCGGGCCTGATAGCCCCGCATCCTTGACCGATCGCTGACCTGTAAATAGCTGCCCGAAGACGCGTCCCGTTAAACGTACGATCTCGAGATTAAATTCCGCGGCAAACGCGGCGCACTGTGCGACGGATGCTTTTTCCTTATCCTGGCTTTGATTGCTGAGACCGGCCCCGATCAAGTACTGGCCTTTACCGTCGTCCTTAGCTTGCACGGTTAAGTCAGTCGGCTGATTGTTCCGTATCACAGTCAACCGCACGGGCTGGCCCTTGCTCTCCTGAATGGTGTCGCGAAAGCTCTTCAGCCCGGTGACCGTCACGCCGTTTATCGAAAGAGCTTTGTCGCCTTTTTGGATCCCGGCTGCCGCCGCAGGCGAATCGGCTTGCGGACTGAGGATGACCAATTCCGTCGGGTCGAGATCGAGCGACCCGATCACGTTACCGCGATCTTCGATCCGCGTCGGCGTTATCATGAGATCGACTTTCGATCCGCTTCTTTCGACGACCAGCGGGATCGGGCGTTCGGGCGAGATCTTCGAATCATTGTCGATCCGCTGCCACGTCGGATTCTCCTTGCCGTCGAAGCCAACTATCCGGTCGCCAACTTTGATCCCTGCCTTTTCGGCTGCTCCGCCATCTTTTACGTTTGCTATGACAGGTGACGGCATGGTCGGAATGCCGTACATCAGGGCTCCCGCGAATGGGATCGCGAGCGCGAGCATGACATTCATGAACGGCCCGCCGAGCATAACCAGAAATTTCTGCCATCGCGGCCGAAGCTCATACAGTTCGGCGTCGGGAACCTTCTCGTCGCTGGAGTCGCCGCCTTCGAGCGGAGCCGTCGCTTCGTCGCCGTAAAGCTTCACGTATGCGCCGAGCGGGATCGCGCTAACCCGGTAATCGGTGTGGCCGACCTTGAATCCCCAGACCCGCGGTCCGAGGCCAAAGAACGAGTAAGCTTCGACCCGCATACCGAAAAGTTTGGCGACGAGGAAATGGCCGAACTCATGGATATTGATCGCAATACCGAGCACGAAGATGACGGCCAAAATAACTAAAATAAAATCGGGCATAATCGAAAAAATCCTTTATAAAACCAGAGCTTTAGAGCCACTATCGCAGGACGGCGTTGCAAGCTAAAAGTTTAGAACCGGTCTTAACCCCAGTCAAACGCCTTGCGGAACGCCCTTCAGCGATCGCGAGGCGATAAATTGCTCAGCCGCGGCTCGCGCCGCGCGGTCAGCGTCGAGAATGTTATTGAGGCTATCGGCCTGTTTCAGCTCGTGCCCGTCGATCACCGTTCTATTTATCAAAGCAATGTCCGGAAGGCGGATCTTGCCCTCAAGAAACGCCGCAACCGCGACTTCGTTCGCGGCGTTCAATGCAGCCGGAGCTGTACCGCCGCGTCTTAAGGCTTCGTATGCAAGCGAAAGGCAAGGGAAGCGCTCTCCATCCGGCTCCTCGAAAGTTAGTTCACTGAGCCCGGCAAGATCGAGCGCCGGCAGGCAGTTCTCACGACGGTCGGGAAAAGTGAGCGCATACTGGATCGGGTGCTTCATGTCCGTCACGCCGAGCTGGGCGATCATTGATCCGTCGATCATTTCGACCATCGAATGCACGACTGACTGCGGATGCACGATCACCGAGATCTGATCGGCGCCGAGCCCGAACAGCCATCGGGCTTCGATCACTTCGAGGCCCTTGTTCATCAGCGTTGCCGAGTCGATCGTGATCTTTTCGCCCATCTTCCAGTTTGGGTGATTGAGGGCTTCTTCACGAGTCGCGCGAGATATCTCGTCCGTAGGCCATTTACGGAACGGGCCGCCCGATGCAGTGAGAATAAGTCGTCTGATTTCACGCTTCCTTTCCCCCCGAAGACACTGGTGGATCGCGTTATGCTCGGAATCGACCGGGAGTATCTCGGCACCTGATCGCTCCGCGGCATTTGTCATCAGCTCGCCGGCCATGACTAGCGTTTCCTTGTTTGCGAGCGCGACCCGTTTTCCGGCTTCGATCGCTCGCAGCGTGGGAACAAATCCAACTGCGCCGACGGCAGCCGAAACGAGTATTTCCGCTTCCGGATGCGTCGCGACGGCTTCGAGGCCTTTCGAATTTAATTGTATTTGCGGCGAGCTCACACCGAGCTTGTTCAGTTCGCGCTCGAGTGTCTCGGCGCAACTCTCATCGTCGACCGAAACCAACTCGGGCTTGAAACGCGCGATCTGCTCAGCAAGCTTCGGCATATTTCTGCCGGCACCGAGTGCGACGACGCGAAAATCGCCGAGATGCTCGATAACTTTCAGGGTATTGCAGCCGATCGAGCCGGTGGAACCTAGAATGGAAATGCCTTTCATACTAGAGAAATCGACAGAAACGAACATTTAGATTATCACAGCAGCATTTTTTTGGGCACGATGGTTGCAAAGTGAGAAGTTGCTCTCCATATAACCGTATGAAATAAAAACGTCTCGTTTACATAAGTTTACAGTTGAAAGGTCAACTGAGCCGAATGCTGGAACGTCTTAATAGGTGCGTACTTCGGAAATGAACGAGGCGCGAAATTGAACTAGGGAGGAATTATGAAAAAGTTAATAATCTTATCGTTAATGTTGGGGACGATGGCATTCGTTGTGCCGTCCACGGCGGCGAAGGCGACGTCGAGTGCTTCGGCCGGTGCTCCGCAGATAATCGTCCAGACGGGACGCAATCGTCGCCGTTGGAACGGTCGTACTCGAACCGTTACTACGACGCGGATCCGATGGGTCGGCCCTTATCGTTATCGTGAGACCATTCGCACGACATATTTCGCGAATGGCAGAACGAGAACGGTGATCGTCAATCGCGTTCGCCTCAGCGGACGACGCGTTTACCGGAACTATTAACCAAAGAAAAAAGGGCTGTTCGAAAGGACAGCCATTTTTTGCGATTTAATTTTGTAATGCGGTAATTAGTAATTTCCTAATGCGATTACAAAATCAGTAATCACTGTTCTGATTTCGGAAACTCCAGTCCTGATTCTAAACCTCTCTTCCCGTCCTTTTCTCGATCGGCGACAAATTGATTGAACTCGTTCGAACGGCTTCTTGGAACGCTGAGTGTCTTCC
>JBDTSA010000079.1:0-7167 GCA_039931335.1 Acidobacteriota bacterium | reverse complement strand
CGGAACGGGTTTCGTCGGGAAGGTGACCCTGTCGATGCTGCTCAATAACTTTCCGAATATCGGGAAGGTGTACACGACGGTGCGTGCGCGGGACCAGCACGAATCGAACACACGGTTCTGGACGACCATCGTCACTAGCCCGACATTCGATCCGCTGCGTGAAAAATACGGCGATGGGTTCAACGATTTCATAAAATCCAAGGTCGTTCCTGTGAACGGTGACGTCGGAAATGAGTATCTTGGGCTCGACGAAAAACACGCGCGGAAGATAATGCAGGATACCGACGTGATCATCAACGGCGCCGGAAATGTAACATTCAACCCGCCTCTCGAATCCGCACTTCGAACAAACGTTGTCGGATCAAACAACATCATCAAGATGGCTCGGATGATGAAAAAACCGCGCCTCGTTCATGTCTCGACATGCTTCGTCGCCGGAAAACGCAGCGGTGCGATCTGGGAAAACGAACCGGTCGTCGGATACTTCCCGCGAAAAGAAGAACTGAAGGGAACCGTCTTTGATGTGAACCGTGAGGTCGAAGACTGCGCACGTCTCAGTGAACAAGCGCGACAGGAAGCAGACGATGCCGTGCAAGCCGCGAAGTTTCGTGAGCTCGCCCGCAACCGGTTCATCGAAGAAGGTCGCGATCCGGACGACGAATCGGAATTGAAATCCGCCATCTTTCGTGAGCGCAAAATGTGGGTACGTGAGCGGACGACTGATCTCGGTGCCGAACGTGCTGCGTACTGGGGCTGGACGAACATCTACACATATTCCAAGTCGCTTGCCGAGCAGATAATCGCCCAGCAGGACGACATCGTAAAAATTCTAGTTCGTCCATCGATCGTCGAATCTTCAAATCAATATCCGTTTCCGGGTTGGAACGAAGGATTTACCACAACTGCACCTCTGATCCTGATCGCCCTTCGCGGGCAGCCGATCATTCCCGTAAATGAAAAATTGGTGCTCGACATTATCCCGGTCGACATGGTCTCGGGCGTGATCCTCGCCGCCGCGATGAACGCGCTTGTCGATGACAATCCGCCGCTCGTCTTCCAGGCCGCGTCGGGTGATTCCAACCCGAACGATATGAAACGGATCGTCGGCCTCGTCGGTTTGTATAAGCGTCAGCATTTCGAAGACAAGGAAACGGGCAACAAGCTCGCTAACAAACTCGCCGGAATGGTCGAGACGCAAACCGTAAAGCAGCGGACCTACGAGCTCGCCTCGGCGCCGATGCTGAACAAGATCGCGAAAGGCGCGGACAAGTTTCTCGATAAGGCAAGCCCGCGATGGGGCGGCGGACGGATCGGCAATATTGTCTCCGACCTCAAGAAATCTGTCGAAGGCTTCGAACGCACGACGCAGGAGACGATGGATGCGTTTGCGATGTTCAAACCGTTCATGATCGATAACGAATATTTGTATCGATCGGACAACGTCCGCGGACTGCATTCGGTCATCAAGGATAAGGAAAAACATCTTCTGCCGTGGTATCCGGAAAAGATGGACTGGTACGACTACTGGCTGAACGTACACTTTCCCGGGATGCGGAAATGGGTTCTGCCGCAACTCGAAGAGGACCTGAAAATTCAGGAACGCCGTTCCTATACGTACAAAGATCTGCTCGATCTGTTCGACACAGCAACCAAACGATTTCCGACACGTGTCGCGATGCGGATCGAACGCAACGGCCGCAAGGAGCAGTACACGTTCGAAGACGTTCGTGAATTGACGCTTCGTGCCGCGGGATTCTTTGCGAAGAACGGGATCCAGCACAACGACCGCGTGATCCTCTTCTCGAATAACATGCCCGAGTGGGGTATGACGTACTTTGGAATCTTGAAAGCTGGTGCGACCGCTATCCCGATCGACCCGGCGAGCTCGGTTGATGAGATCTTGAATTTTGCTAAGGCGGGCGAAGCATCGGCGATCGTGATCAGTCCTAAGCTGGCGAGCGAGAATACCGATCTTAAGGATAAATTGGCCGAAGCTGGCATCAACATATTGCCAGCCGAGGACGACGGCGCAATCCAGAATCGAAAATCTAAAATCCAAAATCTAAAGATCTGGACCTTCGATGAAGTTTTCGAAATGCCGAGCGAGACGGAAGAGGCTCAACGCAACGCTTTGTTGCCGGCGAAGATCCTTTCGAATTCGGTGGCGTCGCTGATCTTCACGTCGGGGACGACCGGCAATCCGAAGGCGGTGATGCTCTCGCACAAGAATTTCACGAACATGATCTCGATGCTCTCGAGCGTGCTCGACATGGACATCACGGACGGTGTCTTGTCCGTTCTGCCGATGCATCACACGTTCGAATTCTCGGCCGGATTCCTGACGCCCTTCTCAAATGGAACGCAGATCACGTATCTCGATGAGCTCACAGCCGAAGAACTAACACACGCGATCGAGAACGGGCATGTCACGGGCATGGTCGGCGTGCCGGCGCTGTGGGAGATGCTTCACCGCCGGATCAAGACGCGTCTTCGTGAACGCGGAGATTGGATCGCCGACATCGCCGACAACATGATCGAGTTCAATGCGTGGATCCGCGACAATACTCCGTTCAATCTTGGCCCGATCGTCTTCTTCCCGATCCATCAGGGCATGGGCGGAAAGATGCGCTATCTAATCTCCGGTGGCTCGGCCCTGAGCGAGAAAGTACAAAAAGATCTTCATGGGCTCGGGTTCACGGTGCTCGAAGGTTACGGCCTGACAGAATCGTCGCCCGTTCTTACAGTCGCGCGTCCCGGAAATAAATTGCTGCGTGGAAGTGTTGGGAAACCGCTACCCGGCGTAGAGGTGAAGATCGACAATCCTGATGACAACGGCGTTGGCGAAGTTCTCGCGCGCGGGCAGAACGTGATGCTCGGTTACTACAACAATGAAGAAGCGACCGAGGCGGTGCTCCAGGATAGGTGGCTCAAGACGGGCGATCTTGGACGGATCGATGAGGACGGAAATCTTTTCATCGTCGGCCGATCGAAAGACGTGATCATTGATTCAAACGGTAAGAACATCTATCCCGACGAGATCGAAGACCTGTATGGAAAGTCGGGATTCATAAAAGAGCTGAGCGTCGTCGGCCTACCCGATGATGACGGCGGCGAAAAGATCGCGTCCCTTGTTGTTCCGGATTACGAGCACGACATCGCACTTGCACGTGCTGACGTGAATAAGAAAGTAGAGGTCCACTTCCGCGAGATCTCAGCATCCATACCGTTTTTCAAGCGCGTCAAGATCCTTCATATCACGCCATTCGAGCTGCCGCGCACGGCGACACGGAAGGTTAAGCGGCCCGAAGTCGTCGAGATGCTCCAGGGATTGGAAGATCGTTCGAAGAACCGGACAAACGCTGTGGTCCAGTCGAAGGGTGACGACAACGCGCTCTGGATCCGCAAGATCGTCGCGACCGTTTCAAACCGGCCGCTTTCCGACATCGCTGTCGAAGACAAACTCGCCGATCTCGGTTTCGATTCGCTGATGTTCGTCGAGCTTCAGGCTGCAGTCGAAGATGCCGGCGGACGCGTTCTTTCACCGGATACTTTGAATGAGGTCCAATCGGTACGCGAGCTGCTGACCGCCGTGCAGCGTGTCGACAAATCGAAAAAGCTGGCGGACGAACCGAAGGCGGAAGAGAAAAAGGACGAAGAAGATATTGTCATTCCGTCCGTCATTCGCCGCGCTGGAAATGCGGTCGTCAGTTTCGCGCAAAATACACTTTACGAAGGCGTGCTCGACACGAGGATCGATGGCGAATCGAACGTCCCGCAGCATGTTAACTTCATCGTCGCACCAAATCACACATCGCACATCGACACGGGCTTGGTAAAGAAAGCTCTTGGGCCGGGTGTCGCCGAACAGACTGTGGCTGTCGCCGCCGCCGACTACTGGTTCGACACGAAATATAAGCGTGCGTACATGAACAATTTCACGACGCTTGTCCCGATCGAGCGGACCGGAAGTCTGCGGCAGTCGCTCCGACACGTCACGCGAATTCTAAATGAAGGGTACAACGCGTTGATCTTCCCCGAAGGCGGACGACAAGAGTCGGGACAGATCGCCGAGTTCAAACCGATCATCGGCTATCTCGCGCTCAATCAGAAGATCGGGATCTTGCCTATCTATATTTGGGGAACCTATGATGCGTTTCCGAAAGGAACGATCATCCCGAAAGGCAGTAGCTTTGGTGCAAAGATCGGTGCGAAGGTCGGGCATTTCCTCGAATACGACGAGCTTCGAAAGATGACCGAAGGCGTTCCTAATACCGAAGCGTATAGACTGATCGCAGCTCGCGTACAGCATGAGATCGAAAACATGCGCGATGGCAAGCGCGACAAGTTCGATGTCCCGGCTGTTCGCAAGCAATGGAAAGCCGAACGACGAAGATCGCGAAAGCAGGAACCGGTTATTGATGAGTAATTCAAAACTAAGAATTACGTCATTACAAAATTACTGCATTACAAAATTACTGCCCGAGAAATGTCACGAGCTTTATGCAAGCTAATTAGTAATGCGGTAATTACTAATTCGGTAATGAACATGCGAAGAATTATTTTGATTCCGGTTTTGCTCGCAGTGGCTGCGATCGGTGCGCTCCCGCAGGGAAAAGCTCCGGACCGCGAAGCTCTCGCTAAGGAAGTCAAGGCTGAATTTCTCCATGCCTGGATGGGCTATAAAACATACGCCTGGGGCAACGACGATCTCAAACCGCTGTCGAAATCGTTTCACAATTGGTATGCCGAGCCGCTTCTCATGACACCAGTCGATTCTCTCGACACGATGTACATCATGGGCTTCAAGAAAGAAGCCGACGAGACGCGAAAGTACATCACAGAGAATCTCAAGTTCGACAAGAACTTCGAAGTTCAGAATTTCGAGATCACGATCCGTCTGCTCGGAGGCCTGCTTTCGAATTACCAGATCACGGGTGATAAGAAACTGCTCGCGATGGCGGAAGATCTCGGGACGCGTTTGCTTCCCGTGTTCGAATCGCCGACAGGATTGCCGTATCGATACGTAAATCTTCGAACCGGAAAAACGCGCGGCGAAGTCACAAATCCGGCCGAGACGGGGACGCTGATCATCGAGTTCGGTACGCTCAGCAAACTCACCGGCAAGCCGATCTTTTACGAGAAAGCGAAACGCGCGCTAGTCGAAACATACAAACGTCGTTCACCGATCGGCCTCGTGGGAACGAACATCAACGTCGAGACAGGAAAGTGGACGAATCCGGACAGTCACGTCAGCGCTGAGATCGATTCCTATTACGAATACCTGCTGAAATGCTCGCGTCTTTTCGGCGATATGGATTGCCAGTCGATGTGGGAAGATTCGATCAACAAGATCAACTCGTACCTCGCCGATGAAGGCGAGAACATGAGACGGAAGAATGTGAACGCTCCGATGATCACGGGCGATCTCTGGTATGGCCATGCGGACATGAATACGGGTAAACGAACCGAGACAACGACCGGCGCGCTCGATGCATTCTTTCCAGCGATACTCGCGCTCGACGGCGATCTCAACCGAGCACGTGCGCTGCAGGATTCGATGTTCAAGATGTGGCAGGTCAATGGCATTGAGCCCGAGGTTTATAATTACAAAACCGGGAAAGTCGAGCATGCCGGTTATCCGCTGCGGCCTGAGATCGTCGAATCGACCTATTATCTTTACCAGCTTACAAAGGATCCGACGTATCTCGTGATGGGCGAGCAGATGTGGAAAGACTTTGTGAAGTACTGCCGGACGGATGTCGGCTACGCGCATTTGAAGAGTGTCGTGACGAAAGAGAAGGCCGATGCAATGCAGAGCTTCGTTTTTGCGGAGACGTTCAAGTATTTCTACCTGCTGTTCTCGCCGGATAAGACACTCGATTTCAAAAACGTCGTGTTCAATACCGAGGCTCATCCGATGCGGAAGATTTGGCGGTGATTTAAACGCGGAGATCGCGGAGCAGAGGTAGAGCTATGGCGGCGGAAGCCAGAACCGGGAGCGGAAGCGATTGGGGTCGCCCGCCGGTGGACTGGGGACTCTCTTGATATAAGGGAAACCCGGTCGCTACCGCTCCCGATTCTGACTCGTGGCTTCGGCCGGCCGTTAGAATCTCAGCGCTGATATGACAAAAAAGAAAGCGATAGCGAAAGTAGAAAAGAAGATCCTCATCACCGGCGGGACCGGGTTTCTTGGTACTCACATCGTCCGGCAATTTATCGATGCCGGAGAAAAGAATCTGCGCATCATGGCATCGAGCGTTCCTGAATGGATGACAGACGCAGGTGTCGAACCCTCGATCGGTTCCGTGACAAATCGCGACGATGTTGCAGCCGCTGTTAGGAACGCATCGACGATCTTTCATCTCGCCGGCAAGGTTTCGCGCGATAACGAAGACGCAGCCGGGATGAACAAGGTGCATGTCGAAGGCACTCGAATCTTATGCGAAGCTGCGAAGGAGGCCCGCGTCAACACGATCGTGCTCGCGTCGTCGAGCGGAACGATCGCGGTCAGCGAGGATGAGCAGATCTTTGACGAAACATTTCCGCAGCCCGTCAATGTGTTTTCTCGTTGGGCCTATTACGCGTCGAAGTATTACCAGGAGCGCGCGGCGATCGAGAACTTTGATGGAGGTGGACGAAAGCTCGTTATCTTGAATCCATCCTTGCTCCTCGGGCCCGACGACGAACGGCTGAGCTCGACAAAACCCGTACTCGACTTTCTGGCGCGGAAGATTCCGTACACGCCGAGCGGGGGCCTGAGTTTCGTCGATGCCCGTGACGCAGCTGCGGCGTTTATCTCGGCGCTGGAAAAAGGACGGCACCAGGACAGATATCTGCTGGGCTCGGCGAACATGACGTTCGCACAATTCTTTGGGCGACTCGAAAGGTTGAGCGGGATCTCGGCTCCAATGTTCCGAGTTCCTAAGAAGCTCGCATTGGCGGGCTCGACGATGATCGAATCGGTCTTTAATAACTGGGGAAAGGTATCGCCAGTCGCCGCGAAAGAGGTCGAACAGGCTGAATATTTCTGGTACTTCGATTCGTCAAAGGCGGAAGAGGCGTTAGGCTTTGCTCCACGCGACCCGCAGGAAACGCTCAACGACACGATCGACTACCTACGGAAGAATGTTTTGGGCGAGGGAGTCTTTGATTAAGTGTGAGGTGTGA
>JBDTSA010000078.1:0-7198 GCA_039931335.1 Acidobacteriota bacterium | reverse complement strand
AACTAAAAAGACGAACCCGAATTCGAGTTCGTCCATTTTTTCGTGATTATCCCGCCCGCTTACTTCGAAGCGACATTTCGCTCAAGCATCCGCCGCGCTTCGGGCATGGATTCCATCGCCTTCAATATTTGCGGATCGACTTCGAGCAGAACCTGGATGCCGGCTTCGTTCGAATAATTCGCGGTCGCAAGTTCTTCGCGGAGCCTTATCTTCGCAAAGTCTGCCTGGCTGTTTAGGTTCTCCGCGCTCAGGCCGATCACTTTGTCCGCAACCGCAAAAGTACGAAACGCCTCGAACAGCTTGTCCGTTATCGGTAAAGCTCCGGCGGCGACAGTCAGACTCTGATTCTGCCGATCGACCTTGTAGTTCTCGAACCCGGCGATCTTACCCGCAACAAGCTGACGCATGAAGTAGAACGCAGCGTCATTGATGCGGAAGCGGAGAGCGTTATATTCGATCGCCGCGATCTTGACGTCCGGCTCGATTCCCCGCCCGCCGTACAACACGCGTCCATTTGCAGTCGTCACCGGACTACCGGCCGGCTTCGGTTTCCCTTCCTCCGCAGCGGTCGGGTCGTCCTGGTGCGAATAGTAATCGTATATCGAACCGCTCGAGTAGTCGCGCTGCAGCGAACGGCCGTAAGGCGTGTAGTATCGCGCCGTCGTCAGCGTCAGTCCGGTATCGTATGGAAGTTGAAACACACGTTGAACAAGTCCCTTTCCGAAACTATCCGTACCCACAACAACGCCGCGACCGTAATCCTGGATCGCTCCGGCGACGATCTCCGAAGCCGATGCCGAACCACCGTTGATCATCACAACGAGCGGGAAATTCTCGACCTGGCCGCCCTTGGAACGAAGCTCCTGTGTCTTCGCGTACGCCGCGCGTCCCTTTACCGACACGACAGTCTGCCCGCTCGGGACAAATTTTCCAACGACATCGATCGCCTGCGGCAGCAAGCCGCCCGGATTGTTTCGCAGATCCAAGACGAGGCTCTTCATTCCTTGTCTCTGCAGATCGTTGATGGCTTGACTCAACTCTTCCGAAGTCGTTTCCTGAAAGCCGCCAGTCAACCCGACATATCCGACGCCATTCGGCAACATGAAATAATTGCGGATCGAAGGAAGCGGAACACCTCCTCGAACGATCTCAAAATCGAGCGGAGCCGCAGACGAAGCGCGTTCGATCTTAACCTTTACCGGCGTGCCGCCTTTTCCTCGAACATTCTTGGAAACTTCAGAGCTCGACCATTCGGTCGCGTCCTTGCCATCGACTTGCAGGAACCGATCGCCGTAACGCAGCCCGGCTTTGTCGGCCGGCGTATTCGGGATCACTGATTGAACATAAACTCCGTCACGATGCTGAAGTATCGAGACACCGACACCGTAGAACTGTGAGGCCTGCTCTTCGTAAAGCTTTCTGAATTCGTCGCGAGTAAAAAACGATGAGTGTGGATCAAGCGTCCAGAGCATGCTCTGGATCGAGGTGTCGGCGACCTTTTCATGATCGACCGTGCCAACGTAGTTCTTGTCGATGACATCGATGGCCTCGGTGTAATCGGCTACGATGCGGCCCGCGGTCACGCTCGAATCCGCCGAAGTCGTTGATGAGAAACGGCCGAATAATCCACCGAAAACGGCACCGACAATAACTAAGATCAAGGCACCGATGGCAAAGTTTTTATTCATTAAGAACTCCAAAAACTCTGAAAGTATAGCATAAATTAGTTGTCGGAAATTGACAGGCGGTTGTCACCGAAATTATCCGACGATGTCTATACGGAAACTCGGGGCGGATTGTTTGGACCGCCAGAAATCACCAACCTCCTCGCGACCGAATTCCATGCAGCTCATCGGATTTACATTTATACGACAACCCTTTACCATTTAGCCTTTGTCCAATGACACCAGAGATCTCCATAGTTATACCGGCTTATGAGGAAGAAGCCCGCGTCGGTGAGTCGATTAGCCGGACCCTCTCGTATATTCGTGATTCTTCGATTCGAGCCGAATTGATCGTCGTCGACGATGGATCGAATGATCGAACCGCCGAAATTGCGAATTCCGCTTTTGAAAGCGATCGCGACACACCGGCCCGAGTGATCCGATATGAAGAAAACCGTGGAAAGGGCTTCGCCGTAAAGACCGGACTTCTTGCGGCTTCCGCCGATATCGCAATATTTTCAGACGCCGATCTTTCGACCCCGATCGAAGAATTGCCAAAACTCGTCGATCCGATTCGAAACGGCGAGTACGATGTTACGTTCGGTTCACGAGCGTTGGATCGAAGCCTGATCGGCACGCATCAGCCGTGGCGCCGTGAACAGGGCGGGAAGGTCATGAATCTGATCATTCGAACTCTCTCAGGGCTCAAGTTCGCCGACACTCAGTGCGGATTCAAGGCATTCAATATGGTTAAATTCAGGCCGCTTCTGGACGTCATGACGGTTGACCGATTCGGTTTTGACGTCGAGTTCCTCTTCGTCGCGGCGCATCACGGGCTGCGGCTCAAGGAAATTCCCGTTCGTTGGAACAACGTCGAGGGTTCGAAGGTCAGTGTCGTCCGCGATACCCGCAGGATGTTTAACGAGCTCGGGCAGGTTCGTGGCAACGCACGAAACGGCGTGTATAATCTGAACAAGTGAGCGCGAAACTTAACGTCAACATCGATCACGTCGCGACGATCCGCGAGGCTCGAAAAACCATTGAGCCGAGTATCGTAACGGCTGCTGTGATATGCGAGCAAGCCGGAGCGGACGGGATCACGGTCCATCTTCGCCAGGACCGGCGCCACATTCAGGATCGTGACATCGAACTGCTTCGCGAAGTCGTCACGACATATTTGAACGTCGAGATGGCAGCTACGGACGAGATGCTTGCGATCGCACTTCGCATGAAGCCAGATGCGGTTTCGCTGGTACCGGAAAGCCCTAATGAAGTGACGACCGAAGGCGGGCTCGATGTCGCAACGAACTTCGAAAATATTAAGAGGGTGATTGCGGCACTAAAAGAAGCGGGTATCTTCGTCAGCATCTTTCTCGATCCCGATATTGAACAGATCGAAGCCGCTGCCGGCGTCGGTGCGCAGCAAGTAGAGCTATGCACCGCCGAATACGCGGAGATGACTCTTAGCTCACGAGCCGCACACGGCGAAGGAGCACAAAAGGCAGCAGCGGAAATGAGCCGCATCGTGCGCCGCCGCTGACGCAAAGAAACTTGGCATGATCGTCGCGGCGGGGCACGGCCTGACTTACCGCAACATCGGAGCACTCGCCGCGATCCCCGACATTTCCGAATTCAACATCGGCCACAATATCATCTCTCGATCCGTCTTCGTCGGATTGAATCAGGCCGTGCGTGAGATGATCGATGCGATCCGCGGATCGTAGGACGGACTGTTAGTCCGTCCACTTAAGAGGCACAGCCAGCCTGCCGAATTCCTAAAAAGGACGGACTAACAGTCCGTCCTCCATGGCGCCCACCCAAGGCGATAAATTGCGCACGCAAAACTATTTCACCGTGAACTTAAGATCTTCCGCGCTCTGAGCCAGTTTCTGATCGTTAGCGTTGTATGCTTCGATCTTCGGATTATACGTTCCGGGCTTCAGGGGCTTGTCGACAATTATCGACACATCCTCGACACGCTTGCCGATAAAATCGTACGGCGCCTCCGCTCCGGTCGTCGCATCCGCAAAAAAGCTCAGCTTATAGTAAGCCGCGTCTGGGTACGCTTCCCATTTTACCTCGAGCCCCTCCGCCCCAACCTTCGAACCAGATTTCGGATTTACAAGTTTTAGATCGTTCTTGAAAAGGTTTGTATCCGGAGCGAAATAAGTTTGGTCGGCCCCGATTTTGTACTTCGCGGCAGCAATCACACCCGAGGTCGCGAACACATAGTACGGCGTATTGAAGACCTTGACGGTCAGGCCTTCGTAGATTCCCGGCGGCACATTCTTGATCAGATACTCTCCGGACTCATCCGTTTTTGCGGTAAACGTATCCCCGCTGCATCCGCCAAAGAACCGATTGAATGTCTTACAGAGTTTCACTTCGACGCCGACCGCCGGCTTATCGTCATAAAGTGCCTTGCCCTGTACGTTCGCTTTCCCGGCTGCGGGCTTTTCTTTTTCGACACCAGTGCCGGACGGAATCGTCCCCTCCTCGTCAGGCTCGACGGCTGCTGTATTGGCTTTTGTCGTTTCAGTAGATTTATTGACGTTTGCGTTCGCCGTCTTATCTCCGGCGATCTTCTCGAACGCTTTGCAGCCCAACAGAAGCGCGACGACAATAACTAAAGTAAGCACCGTTTCGGATCTCAATCGCATGAATTCAATCTCCTGGTTAGTCGTTTGGATTTGTGAGTTTGCGAAGCTCGGAAAAAAGCTTCATTGGAACGAATAGGATTGTAAAGGTAGTTGGAGAAATTTGCGAATGGACATAATCCCTTCACCGTTTTTCCGTTGCGTCCTTTGCGAGCATTGCGTGAAAAAACAATTTACTCACGCAAAGCTCGCTAAGAACGTAAAGAAATCCGATAAGACCTAGTTCACATCACCGACTTGAGCGCCTGACCCGTGTAAGACTTCCTGACCCGGGCGACCTCTTCCGGTGTTCCCGTCGCGACGATCTTCCCGCCACCCGAGCCACCCTCGGGACCAAGGTCGATAATGTAGTCGGCAGATTTGATGACGTCGAGATGATGTTCAATGACAATCACCGTGTTCCCGGTGTCGACAAGTTTTTGTAGAACTTCGAGCAACTTGTGCACATCGGCGAAATGGAGACCGGTCGTAGGTTCATCGAGAATGTAGATCGTTTTGCCGGTCGCACGTTTTGAAAGTTCCTTCGCGAGCTTGATCCGCTGCGCTTCGCCGCCGCTCAACGTCGTCGATGACTGTCCGATCTTGATATAACCCAATCCGACGTCAAGAAGTGTTTCGAGTTTCTGTCTGATTTGCGGAATGTTCTCGAGTACCGGCAGTGCGTCCTCGATCGTCGTGTCGAGCAGGTCCGCGATCGACAGCCCCTTGTATTTCACCGCCAGCGTCTCGCGGTTGTAACGCTTGCCGCGGCAGACGTCGCAAGTCACATAAACATCCGGCAGGAAATTCATTTCAATGCGTTTCATGCCGTCGCCTTCGCAACCTTCGCATCGGCCGCCTTTTACGTTGAACGAAAAACGTCCGGCTTTGTATCCACGCGTCCGCGATTCGGGAAGCATAGCGTAAAGCTCGCGGATCGGCGTGAATAGTCCCGTGTAAGTTGCCGGGTTCGAACGGGGCGTACGGCCGATCGGCGTTTGATCGATCTCGATGATCTTATCGACAAGGTCGAGGCCTTCGATCGCGTCGTGTTCGAGCGGGTCGATTGCCGATTTGTACACGTGCCGATAAAGCGCGGGATAGAGAATCTCTTCGACCAGCGTCGATTTGCCGGAGCCCGAAACTCCGGTCACGACCGTCAATAGCCCGAGCGGGAATTCGACATCGATGTTCTTCAGATTGTGTGCTCGGGCTCCTTTTACGCGAATTCGATTGCCGTTCGGGAGACGGCGCACGTCGGGGATGTCGATCTTAAGCTCGCCGCAGAGATAGCGACCTGTCATGGATTTCGGATTGCACGCGATCTCTTTCGGGCCACCGGTTGCGATAATCTCGCCGCCATGCGTCCCGGCGAGCGGACCGAGATCGACTACATAATCGGCATGCTCGATCGTTTCCTCATCGTGCTCGACAACGAGGACCGTATTGCCCAGATCGCGGAGCTGGTGCAGCGTTGCGAGCAACTTCTGATTGTCACGCGGATGCAACCCGATGCTCGGCTCGTCGAGAACGTAGAGCACGCCGCGAAGCTGCGAACCGATCTGCGTCGCGAGTCGAATACGCTGTCCCTCGCCGCCCGACAAGCTGGCGGACGGACGATCCAGCGTCAGATAGCCGAGGCCGACCGCAGAAAGAAACTTTAGTCGATCGCGGATCTCCTTCAGTACGAGTCCGGCGATTTTGTTCTCGCGGGCGTTCAGCTTGATCTCGTCGATCTTCTTCACCGACTCGTCGATCGGCAGCATGGAATATTGCGCGATGCCGAGTCCATTAACTTTCACCGCAAGGCTTTCCGGCTGGAGGCGGGCGCCGTTGCACACCGGACACGGGATCGGTGCGATCAATTCTTCAAGCGCGAGTTTTGTTTTTTCGGACGGCGGATTCTCCATCCGATCGCGCATCGTCCGTAGCGCGCCCTTCCAGTCGCTTTCGTAACGGTAAGTTCCCTGCCTAAACGTCAAGCGGCGTTTCGTTCCGTGGAAAAATGCGTTGGGGATCTCTTGCGGAAGTTCCGCAAACCGCATCTTTAGCATGTCTTCGGCTTTCGGCTTTAGGTCATTGGACCCGGAAAGCAGCGACTTCAACTTCTTCTTCACCGTCGCGCCGCGTCCCCTTGTCACCGTGTCGCTATCGTCCGGCTGCCCGAGCTTATCTCCGTCCGTAAACTTCTCGATGATCGCATTGAGCGCGGATTGCAAATAATTTCCACTCGCTTTGTCGGCACCGCCGAGAAACGTCATCTTCCCGGCCTTCTGCGATTGATCGGGTACGATCTTATTCGCGTCGATCTCCATGACGGTCCCGAGACCCTGGCATCGCTTGCACGCACCATATGCCGAGTTGAACGAGAACGAACGCGGTTCAAGCGTCGCGATGTTGATCCCGCAATTGATACACGCCATGCGCTCGCTGTAGAGCTTTTCTTCGCCATCGACGATCGAAACAAGAACGGCTCCGCCGGTGAGACGCAACGCTGTCTTCACCGATTCGGTCAGGCGTTCCTTTACGCCCTCCTTCATGAGAAGACGATCGACGACGACCTCAATCGTGTGGTTGCGACGTTTATCAAGGTCGATATCCTCGTCGAGCTGTCGCATTTCACCGTCAATGCGTGCGCGGATGAATCCCTCTTTGTGAAGCTTCTCGAGCTCCTTTTTGAATTCACCTTTGCGGCCGCGGACGATCGGAGCGAGAACCATCACACGCTCGCCTTCGGGTAGACCGAGAATTCCGAAAACGATCTGTTCGACCGACTGACGCGTGATCGGCTCACCGCATTGATGACAGTGCGGCTGTCCGATGGATGAGAACAGCAGGCGGAGATAATCGTAGATCTCCGTGACGGTACCGACGGTCGAACGCGGAGATCGCGAGACG
>JBDTSA010000077.1:0-7198 GCA_039931335.1 Acidobacteriota bacterium | reverse complement strand
ACAGAGCTCCGTGGAATTCACGACCTCCGCGAGGCGTGACGAGCAGAACCTGTGTTGAACCGCCGCCACCGAAGTTAGCACCAGCATTCTGCGTAATAACCGCAAACTCGCCCGTGTCGTCAACGGTCGGACGATCCTGAACAAAGCCCCCTGTACGAATGAAGTTGTCTTGAATGTTGATACCGTCGCGTGTGTAGTTGGCCGAAGACGAACGCTGTCCGTTGATCGAGTTACTCGTTGGGTTTACACCGGCCTGCAGATTTAGAAGGGCGAGCGGGTTGCGGCCGTTTATCGGAAGCTCCAAAACTTGCCGAGGACTAACCGTTGTGCTTAACTCCGCGTTGGTGGAGTTCATGCGGTCGGCACCAGCCTGAACGGTGACCTCAACCTCAACCGAGCCAACTTCTAAGATGGGCTTCAAAGAATACTCCCGGTTAGCGTCGATTTTTACATCTGTTGCAACAAAGGTCTTAAACCCTTGTTGTGAAACGCGTACCGTATAAACGCCGAAGCTCAACTGCGCAAATTGAAAACTTCCGTCGCCGTCGGTAACCGCCGTGAACTCACGGTTTGTCTGTGTATCCGTAACTGTTACGGTCGCTCCCGGCAACAACCCGTCCGGTCCGGACACGGTGCCGATGAGACGACCAGTCGTAGTTTGTGCAAGCATGATCGCAGAGCTGATCATTACGAGCATGAAAGCACATAACACTCTCTTCATAGTACTCCTCCTAAGTGAACTGATATTTAAGTATGCCTTTTTGTATGAAGGGTAGATAATGCACTGCTTTAGACAACTACCATGCCACGGCTACGGGAATACTAAGTGGCATTGATAGGAGATTTACTTAATTGGAAAAGCGGGGCGGGCTACGATTCTTTGAATGAATTTACAAAATTTTGCATTTTTCGCGGCGCCTGGCATTATTGCAGCCGCAGCAAGGCTCGATCTTGCGATACACAGTAATCAGGGCCGGTCGCTCCGGGTGTGGATGTTATAGGTCTTTATCTTTGAGTTGAGGGTCGTCGCATTCAAGCCCAGTAAGCGCGCCGCGCGGGATTGATGACCGCCGGTTTGATCCAGCGCACGACGGATCAGGTCGATCTCGAAACGCTTGACCTCGTCGTAAAAATTGACGCCCCGCCCGATATCGATGCTCGCCGATGTGCCCTCGGCATTTCGCATCATCTCAAAAGCGAGCGCCGGATCACGAACCTCGGGCCGGAGGCAATCTACTGTGATCTCATCGGTCGACGCGATGACGACCGCGCGCTCGATGATGTTCTCAAGCTCGCGCACATTTCCCGGGTAGTGATAATTCTCCAGTAGAGACAAGACTTCAGGCGAAAGATTTTCCGAGATCGTTCGAAGATTTTCCTCGTTGTACTTTTGAATAAAATGCTTCGTCAACGGAAGTACGTCTTCGGAACGCTGACGGAGAGCCGGAAGCTCGATGGGAACAACCGAAAGGCGATAGTAAAGATCTTCTCGAAACGTTCCCGTCTTGACCGCGTCTTTGAGATCAACGTTCGTGGCTGCGATGATCCGCACATCTACCTTCACCGGAGACGTTTCGCCAATCGGGGTGAATTCGCGCTCTTGTATCACGCGAAGCAGTCTTACCTGCATCTCAGGCCGCAGATCACCGATCTCATCGAGAAAGATCGAACCGGTATCGGCAACTTCGAACAGTCCTTTTTTCGCCGCAACCGCGCCAGTGAACGCGCCTTTCGTATGACCGAAGAGTTCCGATTCAAGAAGCTCGGATGGGATGTTCGAGCAATTAACAACGACGAACGGATTATCGGCACGCGGGCTCGCTTCGTGGATCGCCTTCGCCATCAGCTCCTTCCCGGTCCCGCTTTCGCCGGTGATCAGAACCGTCGAACGTGCAGGTGCAACACGCTCGACGAGTCTGAAAATGTCTTCCATTTTTTCCGACCGTCCGACGATCGCATCGCGACTGACCGACCGCGTCATTACCTGGCGCAGCGTTTGGCGTTCTTCTTCCTTGCGACGCTTCTTGATCCCCTTCGCGACGAAGCCGAGGATCTGCTCGTTCTGGAAAGGCTTTCGGATCACGCCGTTCGCGCCTTTTTCCCAGGCTGAGATCGCCGTATCAAACGTGGCGAATGCGGTGATCATCAAAACCACAGCTTCAGGATCGGTCTTGATCAATTCCTCAAGCGCCGTCAGCCCACCCATTCCGGGCATCGAGACGTCCATCAAAACGACGTCGTAAGATTTCAGTGAATATACTTCGAGCGCCTCTTCGCCGGTGCGAGCGAGATCGACCTTGTACCCCGCGTTCGACAAAATTGTGTCGAGCACGTCTCGCATTATCTCTTCGTCATCGCAAACGAGAATCGATCCTTTCTTAGCCATAACACGCCAAATCTGAGTGAAACCACGGCGGAAAGGTTAAGATTATAGACGCTTAAGGAACGAAAGCGAAGTTCGGAAAAACGGCGTGATCGAATGGTCGGGACAAAGAAGTTTCACATTGGATGCCAGAGCTGGCAGTACGAAGATTGGATAAGCAAACCCGGCGAAGAGCCGATATTTTATCCTCGGGGAACGCGGCCGAGTGAAATGTTGTCGCTCTATTCGGAGATCTTCGACACAATCGAAGTGGATTCGACGGCGTACGGAACGCCGGCGATCTCGACACTCGAAGGTTGGGCCGCGAACACACCGGACGATTTTCTATTCAGCCTTAAAGTGCCGCGCGCCATCACGCATGAGTTTTCGCTCGGGCCGCAGAGTTACGGTTTGATGGATGAATTTGTCGCCGCCGCTCGACAGCTCGGAACGAAACTTGGAGTCGTTCTCATTCAACTGCCGGCCGTATTTGAATCGACAAAAGACAACGCCGCTGCTCTCCGAAATTTTACTGCAAGGCTGCCGTCCGACGTCAGCTTCGCCGTCGAATTTCGACACCCTGGCTGGTTCGTTGAATGGACTTACGAAGAGTTGAATGAGCACGGAGCCGGGCTCGCACTCGTCGCCGGAAAGTGGGTTCCCGAGGAATTGATGTCCTCCGCGTTCGGAAGGACGACGACGCACTTCGCATATGTGCGACTGATGGGAATAAGAGATCTGCCGAGCTTCGATCGTATCCATCGCGATCGAACGGCCGAGGTCGAACGCTGGGCGACACAGATCAGATCGCTCGGCGCGTCGGAAGTCTTTGCATATGTCGACAACTATTTCGAAGGCCACGCTCCGGCAACGGCGAACAAACTAAAGACAGCCGTCGGAACTTTTCCCGCCGATCCGAGTCAACTCGATCCTCAAGCTTCGCTTTTTTGATTTAGGGTTTCAGAGTGGTTGTCAGTTTCAAGGCTCTCATTTAGTTCGTGTTCCAGGGATTGCCGGGAAGATGACCTTTAGAGTTCGAAAAAGTTGTTTTAGCCGAACAAATTTTGAAAGTTGGGCTACCCAGCTTTGCGACTGAACCAAACCTTTTCGCCCCGCGGGACGTACTAAATAAAGCCGAATTTCGGCGGGAGACTTTAATAACTTAGGTATTGGATTTACTCTTACGTCATGGCAATGTCAAAAACTTCAAAGGTTCTGCTGATACTCGGCGGGATCATCCTCGTCGTAGCGATCGTCGGCATCATCTCGGTCTTGTTGTTGGCCGAGTCGATGGGCCGTCCGAGCGTTCCCGACAATAGCGTCCTCGTCCTGCACGTCTCGGGCGATCTGCCCGATTACATTCCCGAGGATCAACTCGCGAAAGCGTTCGGCGTCAATCAGGGTCAGTCATTCACCTCGCTCCTTACTCAACTGAGAAAGGCGAAGATCGACAATCGGATCCAGGCCGTCATGCTCGAGATCAATTTTCCAGGCATCGGCTGGGGTAAGGCCGACGAGCTTCGCGATGCGATCAAGGATTTCAAAGCGTCCGGGAAACCGGTGTACGCCTACATGCAACTTGGCATGAACAAGGAGTACTACATCGCGACCGCCGCCGACAAGATCTTCCTTCCGCCATCCGGCGATCTTTACGTCAACGGGTTTGCCGCCGAGGCGATGTTCTATAAAGGTTCGCTCGACAAGCTCGGGATCGAAGCCGACGTTATTCAGATCGGACCGAAGTACAAGAACGCGCCTGATCAGTACACGAAGAAAGAAATGGGCGAAGGCCAGCGCGAAGTGATCAACGCCGTCCTCGACGAATACTACGGACGATTCACGGGGGGCATCGCCGAGTCGCGAAAGAAATCGGTCGAGGATGTGAAAGGCCTGATCGACGGTGCGCCGTATAACGCGAACCAGGCGAAAGAACTCGGGTTGATCGACGACGCAGTTTACAAAGAACAGGTCTACGACGATCTGAAAAACCGTCTCGGTTACAAAGGCGACGACAAGCTGAGGACGATCCGCGGCGGCGAGTATCGCGAGATCCCGTCCGACTCGCTCGGCCTGAACAAAGGCGAAAAGGTTGCGATCATTTACGCCTCGGGCGCGATCAATGTCGGCCGCTCGAATGACGGCCCGTTTGGCGGATCGATGGTCGGATCGGACACGGTTGTCGCGGCCGTCAACGATGCGGCGGATGACAGCTCGATCAAGGCGATAGTGCTCCGCGTGGATTCACCCGGCGGATCGGCACTGGCTTCGGATCTGATGTGGTATGCGCTTGAAAATGCGAAAGCGAAAAAGCCTGTGGTCGTTTCGATGTCGGACGTCGCGGCATCGGGCGGGTATTACATCTCGTGTAACGCGAACAAGATCATCGCCGAGCCGTCGACGATCACGGGTTCGATCGGCGTTTTTCTCGGCAAACCGGTCGTCAAAGGTTTGTACGATTGGCTCGGCGTGTCGAACGAATATGTGATGCGCGGAAAGAACTCCGGTATCTTCCGCGAAACTGTGAAGTGGACGCCTCAGGAACGCGCGAAGATGGAAGAAGGCGCGAACAACATCTACTTCAATAACTTCGTCCCGAAGGTCGCAAAGGGCCGCAACAAAACTGCCGAGGACGTCAATTCGATCGCGCAGGGCCGCGTCTGGACCGGAACGCAGGCAAAGGCGAACGGGTTGATCGACGAGTTCGGCGGTCTCGACAAAGCGATCGATGTCGCGAAGCAACTTGCCGGGCTGGCGGCTGACAAGGATATCAAGCGAGTCGTCCTGCCGGCTCCGCGTCCGTTCTTCGAGCGGATCTTCGGCGACAGCGAAGATACGCAAACTTCGGCTGATGTAAAAGCGCAGGAGGCGCTCGCCGCGTCGCTGCCTGAGGATGTACGCCGCATGTTCCGGTACGCGGCGTTGTTCGATCAAATGAAGAATGGCCAAGCGATGTTGATGATGCCGTTCGAGTTGGAGATCAAGTGAGTGACAAGTGACGAGGGGCGGTGGCCTAGAGGTCGCCGCCTTTTATTATTACGCAGTTGTCGCACGATATTGACGCTTGGTAATTTACTATTTCGCCGATTTGCGCCTATAATCGCCTCGAGTTCACTACTTCAAACACCGAAAACTAAATAGGGACAAGGGGAGTTTCATCGCTTTCACTTGTCCCATTTTTTTGCATGGAGGAATAATGCTGAGAATCATTCTGGGTATCATCGCCGGGTTTATTGCATGGACGATACTTTGGGTCGGAAGCGATCAGCTTCTGCACACTTTCTCGCCGGGATGGTACGGAGCGCATCAAGACCGCGTCGCGCTTGCCGCCGCTAATGGTGAGCCGTTTAACGCCGATACGACGATCGTCATCATCGGCCTCATCCGAAGCGCGATCACAACGATCATGGCGGGGTTCATCGCCGCGGTTGTCGCCGGCGAGAATAGGCGCTCGACGCTGATCCTCGGTCTCATTCTGCTTATCGTCGGAGTCGCCGTTCAATTAAATTTCTGGAATGTCTACCCGATCTGGTTCCACTTGATCTTCTGGCTCATGCTGATACCGATGACGATTCTCGGCGGGCGAATGAAAGAAACCGCGTAGGAGAAAAATCGTGATAAGAATAATCATCGCAGCGCTCGTCGGCGGACTAGTGATGTTCTGCTGGGGAGCGTTTTCGCACATGGTGCTGCCGTTCGCCGAGGCGGGCGTGACGAGTGTTCCGAACGAAGCTGCCGTCACCTCCGCTCTACAGAGCAACATAAAAGATCCGGGGTTTTATTTCCTTCCCGGAATGGTAGGCGGGCATAACGCCACCGAAGAGGTGAAAGCTGCATGGGCGGCGAAGTATGCAACCGGCCCGACCGCGATACTTATCTACCATCCCGATGGTGAGACTGCGATGTCGCCCAAACAACTCGGGACCGAATTTTTGTCGAATACTCTCGGCGCACTGTTCGTTGCGTTGATAATGAGTTTTAGCGGTGCGGGTTTTATTCGGCGAGTTGAGATCGCGACGCTTGTTGGTGCAGCCGGCTGGGCATCGATAAGTTTGTCGCAATGGAATTGGTATCGATTCCCGACGCCCGTGATCCTCGCCGAGGGATTCGATCAGATCGTCGGATGGCTTATCACCGGTATCGCGATGTCGTTTTTCATCAAGCGACGCGAGCCGTGAATTTTAGTGCTGAGAGCTGAAAGGTGAGTAGTGAATGATTTACGTGCGTTCGCCATCCTTCATCCTTCATCGCACACCATTCAACCACGTCTCAGCGCGATCGGAAGCGGCAGCCACCTCGTCGGCTTTCGGTAAGTCGCTTCGTTTAATTTTTCAACAAGGCCTTCTCGTTCGGCGACAAGCTCGTCGGGCGGAAGGTCGTTTTTGTTTTCGTAGCACGCGTGGGCGATGCACGGCAAAGGTTTTCCTTCGAGGTGAACAAGACAGCCGATTCCCTTTTCGAATAACGGACACGCATAGGTTTTCGAAAACGTATCTCCTTCGGATGAAAGATCGTATTTCGAGATGGCGTCGTCGATTCGCTGCGAAACTTTTTGTTGCTGCCCTGCGGTAAGCTTGCTGATCGTTTGCCGGATCGCATTCACCTCAAGCCGCGTGATGTGAACGTTGACGAAATGCGCATCTAGGCAGCATGCTCCCGAAGTCTCGCATAAGGAGCAGTCCTTCGCGCGATGTTCGTAACGCGTTTTAACAACGCGGGCGAAATCGGTTTTGAGTGCGTGCAGTTTTTCGAGTGCTTTGGATTCCGCCAATGGCTTCATAACAGAAAAATATCCGCTTCGTGGGACCGTCGACCGGTACAGTCCGGAACTTCCTGTTT
>JBDTSA010000076.1:0-7206 GCA_039931335.1 Acidobacteriota bacterium | reverse complement strand
CCGCCCGATGAGCGGTGAGCCTATGGCTCACCGTCGTGTCCGCCAAATACCCGCGAGGCTACGCCTCGCGAGGGAGGCGTAGCCTCCAGTCATTTTTATTCGCCGTCGGAAAGGCGGAGCCTTTCCGCTCATCGGGCGGCATAGCCGCAACGGAAGCTTTCCGCCCATTATCGCGGCACAGCGGCGCCAGCGTTAACTTGGCGCTTACCGGGCAACTCCCAGCTTCTTTCAACCAAACTCTCACAAATTCCAACAGTCCGCCGACGTATGAAAATCCTTTTCTTCGCCAACACAACTCAAAATATATGGTAATGGTGCAGTGCCTCGAGGAAATTGTAAGCCGCGATGATCTCAAAACGTGTTCTCGGTATCGATGGTGCGGCGAGCGGACCGACGGCCTGGATGATGATCGGATTGATGCTGAACTCACCTGTGATCTTGTAAGTGCCGCCGAAGTAGACGCGCGTCCCGCGCGGATATCGATCGCCGTTTAAAATTACATGGCTGATCTTGGCCACGCCGCCGATGAGGTTCAATTTCGGCGTTACCTTTTTTTCACCCGTCAAAGCAAACCCGTATCCCGGCCGCGGATCGAGCCGCTCGTAGTTTTCAAATCGAAAACCATCGACGACTTTCAACTCGGGAACATTCACCTTTACAGCCTGTCTCAGCATGTCCGTCCCCGAATCGAAAGTGTAATCCGCCGAAAAGGTAACGCGTTTATTGATCGTCTTTCGAACGAGTATCTGATGGTAGTTCGATTCGGCTAGCCGTTTGAACCGCCGGAAAACGTTGGGCCGCGTCGGGTCGCCGATAAAACCGTTGGTCGCCGAGATCTCGTCAAAATAAAACTTTTTCGGATCCCCTACGCTCACGCGCTCGCCCATCAGATAAGCATCGTTGTCGTATCCGGTGATCTCAGTATTCTCGCCGTTGTTCGGTGCGATGCCGCCAAACTGTATGGCGAGCGGCTTGATCGGCTTGGCTTCGAAGTAGAGCTGCTTGAAGTAAAAGTCCGCCTGAAGGTCGCCGGTTCCCCAACCCGTGTTGTTCCAGCCGCCGACGATGTTGTTCCCCGTCGCGATGGCTCCGACAACGCTGTATTTTCCTTTTGAATCGAATTTGAATCGTCCGCGCGCAAACACTTGATACTGCTGGGCCGACGTCGACAGTCCTACGTCTGACTCCACATAACGGTAGCGGGTCGCAATTGCCAGGGCCTCGAGGTCGAACCAGCGCTTGATCTTTTTATGAGCGACCGGGGTCGGTGAAGGAGCTTGAGCGGAGTCCATCCCGACGGAGAAGCAGAGCGGGACGAGGAGCAATATAAGGATGCGGGCCAGGATCTTCATAACAAACATCGCTCAACTCGTAAGTCGACGATAAATATTCGGCATCCGTTCAGGCAGGCTCAGCACATCGTCGATGATCGTGTAGCCGACATCGCCGTAAAGATCTTTCAACTCGGCTTCGCTTTCTCGGTCGATTGTAATGCAGAACGGAGTGATGCCCGATGTTTTTGCTTCGGTGAGCGCTTCGCGGACGTCTTCGCGTGCGTAACGCGCGTCGCCGTAGTCATGATCGTACGGGCGGCCGTCGGTGAGAATGATGAGGAGTTTCGTTCGAGCATCTTGCGCCAGCAGTTTGTGGGCGGCATGTCTGATAGCGGCGCCGAGCCGCGTGTTGTTCTGAAATGTGATCCCACCGATGCGGCGCTCGATCTCTTCGGAATATTTCTCGTCAAAATCTTTTACAACATAGAACTTCACGTTTCGCCGCCCCTCGCTCGTAAAGCCGTTTATCGAATAGACGTCGCCGACCGCCTCGAGCGCCTCGCTCATCAACACGAGCCCTTCCTTTTCGATCTCGATGATCCGACGTCCGGGATACGTGTAAGGCTGCAACGGATTGCGCGTGATCGTCCGCGCGGTCGATGACGATTGATCGAGGAGTATCGACACGGCGACATCGCGCTGTTTCCGCAGACGCTTTGTGTAAATGTTCTCCGACTGACGACCGTCGGCCTTGCGATCGATGACAAACTCGACCAGTGCGTTCAGGTCGTAATCCTCGCCGTCGATCTCACGGTTCACACGCGTCAGATTCTCCGGCTTCATCAATTGGAACTGATGCCGGATCGACGAGATCACGCCGCGATAGCGCGAGCGGGTGAGCTCGACGAAATTGCGATCGCCTTGCTTTACTTTCTTTTCGATGACGCGGCTCCAGCCGACGCGGTAATCATTCAGCTCGCGGTCCCACTCGTCATACGCGAATGCGATGTCGTCCGCCTCAAGCGATTGCTCGGGCATTTCGTGTTGCGACCATGCCTCGCTTCCCTGCAGATCATCGGGTTCGCCTTCGTCGTCCAAGCTATTCCACGCGTTGAAAAGATCACGAATATCCTGAGCATCTTTCGGCCGCTCTTCGCGCTTTACCTGATCGTCCGTCACGGCTTCGCCGGATTCTTTATCTTCGTAAGCGAATTCGGTCTTTTCCTCTTCGGTGTCGCTTTCGGCATCTTGCGACTGGTCGGGCGAAATATTCTGGAAGAGGTTGTAAACGCGGCTCGTGGCCATTATCGAGTCGGCAACGGAAGGAAGAGCGGGAGAAGGGGAGAAGGGGAGAAGGGGAGACGTCGTGTCGTCAGCCTTCCCTGTCACCCTTTCTCCCGCTCCCCCTTTCTCCCCCTCTTCGTAATAGAGATAGTTCTCGACAACTCCCTCGATCTCCGAAACCACCTGTCCGTAAAACTGTCTCGCATCGTCGGTCGCACCACCGCACATCGTGATCTGGAACAGAAGCTCGAAGGGAACAAGATGGATGGGCAGGTCGAAAATGTAAGGCCTCGACGCTCGCAGAAATTGCTTCATCAGATCGAGATCCTTTCGCAGGCCGCGATAGGCGTGACGAAGGCGGGCGTCGATCCGTGCATTTTCCATCGTCCCGAATATCTTTTTCGCGAGACGCGGCTCGGGGAAGATTTTCAACACCTCGCGGTAATCAGAATCTTTCGGGAGTTTGGTTTTCTTCTTTTTCTGTTGTTTCTCAAACTCCGCGTCACTCAGCGCCTGCTCACCGCTTTGAACATCCTCAATGTAGCCCGCGAGCGAAAATGCGTCACGTTGTTCGGCGGTCGATTCGTAAAGCGACGACAGGCTGGTGAACGCCGCTTTCAAACCTTGTGTGTCTTTTTCAGAAGTGCCGAACTCGATCTGCCCGGCGCCGTGCGCCGCCAGCACTTTATACAAACGAAAATCTTTTTCTTCGTCCTCGAACTCCGCGACCGACGACGGAAGATGGATCGTTTTACCGTCACCGATCCGCGATTCCTGCGGCACGTTCGAAAGTGCCGCGATCTCGACCGTCTTACCAGTCAACCCTTCGATGTAGATCCGGAGCACGTTGTGAATATCTTCGAGGTGAAGCCCCGCGCGCGTGTTCTGCAAAATCGCATTCGACTGACGCGTCTCAAGCGCAAAATAACTGCGGCGGGATTTCGGCGAATCGTCTACCGTTGCTTTGAGCCCGGCATCGATCCACTTTTCGAATTGTTCGAGCGTGACCCGCCGGAGCGCGGAGGAGCTCGAGCGAAACGCCGCGAGAGCGCTCTCCGCGTCGATCTCGGCTATGACGCCCGTCAGCTGAAGCACCCGCCGCATCGATGCAATGTTCTCGGCTGTAAATTTTCTGCCCGCGCCAGTCTGTTTGAAAAACTTTGGCGTCGCACGCAGGAACGTAATGAGAACGGCGTTGCCCTGTCGCGCAATCTTCTTGAGCACAGCACGCCAGTCGTCGAAGACCTCCTCGGCATTTAGCAGGACGGCGCTTCCCGATGAAATGAAGTGAAGTGTTACGCTTCCGCCGAATTCCAAAAACTCGAGTGCTCGCTCTGCCAGCGTGATCGCATTATCTGCCGTTAATCCTTCGAGCGCGTCCGGAAGGTTTGTCCAGAGGTCGGCGGTCATTCCACCGGTGCGGCCGGCGAACGTAGAGGCAAGCTTTACGATCGGCTCCGCGACTTCGCGTTTGCGATCGGCGAATGCATCCAGTGCCTCGGCGACTTGCGGAGTCTTCTGTAGAAAGTCGGAGCTGTGCTTTGCGGAGCGATTCGCGATCTCGACCGCGAGCTGCAAGATATCGGCGAAGAGCTCATCGTCGTTTACACGCGCGGCGAGATCCGGAACCAGCGCAAATGTTTCGAGTGCGATCGAGCTCGAGAGAATTAGTTGGCGGGTGCAGATCTGGAAGACGAGGCCGCGTGCCGGCTCGGGAACTCGCTCGATTTTCTCTATGCCGTCGCCCGCGAAGAACGAAACGCCCGTCCCGGCGCTTCCCATCGCGAGCCTGCGTCCCAACTCGGCCCAATTTCGAAGGTCGTCGGCAGAAAGAACGTTGGCTGCACGCGGAACGGCCTCGACAAACTCGCGGCTTACCCGCAACGAAATCGCCGCCAATGCGGCGCTCATCTCGAGCGCTACGCGGCGTTTGTCAGCGGGCAAACGTCCCAACCGCGCAGCAAGTCCGGTGAGCGTGTGCTTTTTGTCATCGCCTGGTTCAGCCACGCGTCCAGTTTAGAATGTGCGTCGGTGTAATTAAAGCTCAGTGGTGATGTTCTTCGGCGACTTCCTTAAGTTTCGAAATATCCATGAGCCGTGCGAAATCGTCGAAGTGGAACATGGTCTCGTCTTTGCAGTGCTCGCAAAAGAATGTCACGTCCTCGCCGAGATACATGTCTTTTAGGTGGTATGCGATGAAGCAGCCGTAGCACCGCTGGATGCGCTTGCCGAATTCTTGTAAAACTTCCTGGTTATTTTCCATGTGGATTCGAGCTAGAGCCGTCGTCGAGGGCGATAGACGGTTATGATCTATCGCTCGCATACGCGAGCTTGATCGGGTGTCGCACGATTATGGCCGGGCTCACGCCTGGGGCTTTACGCTTTCGCTCGCTACTTGAGCTGACATCAATTCCACCGACGAATTTAACGTACGACTCCGCGCTTCGTGCTTTCGTAAAACTTCACCAGCATGTCCACCTCGTCACAGCCCGTGATCTCTTCCTTGATCTTCTCGAGCGCCTGCGTCGTGTTCAGTTTCGCCGACAACAGCAGATGATACGCCCGGTGAAGTTTCTCGATCGTGTCTTTCGCATATCCGCGCCGCTTCATTCCGACGCGATTGAGGCCGTAGCACTTCGCGTGGTTTCCCTGAATTATCGCAAACGGCGGTGCGTCCTTCACAACCACCGAATAGCCGCCGACAAAGGCTTCGAACCCGACGCGGCAAAACTGATGAACTCCGGAATAAGCGCCGACGTTCGCTCGGTTGGCGATCTCAACGTGGCCGGCGAGCGTCGCAGCATTTGCCATAATGACCTCGCTGCCGATCTGACAATCATGGGCGACGTGTGCCTGGGCCATGAACAGGTTGTCATCGCCGATCTTTGTAAGGGCGCCGCCACCCGCCGTTCCCCGATGGATCGTCACAAATTCCCGGATCTGATTTCGCTTGCCGATCTCGGTTGCCGTCTCTTCGCCGCCGTACTTCAGGTCCTGGGGAGCCAGGCCGATCGAAACGAACGGAAAGACGTGAGTTTTCTCACCGATCGTCGTCCGACCGTCGACAACGACATGCGAGTCGAGCCGAACACCGTCTCCGAGAACCACGCCGTCGCCAACTATCGAGAACGGACCGATATGACATCCATCGCCGACTTGCGCACCTGCGTCGACGATAGCGGTCTCGTGAATAAAGCTTGCCATTGAGATCTTCTATTCAGACGCGGAGTCCATGGTTGTGCCGTGGTCAACTCCGTCCGCTCCATTCGTGTGAACCGACTTATCTTTGACGATCATCCACGAGAAGATCGCGGTGACGACGATAGCCAGCAGCGGAGCGATCGCCCCGGCGACGATCGACGCGAGAAATCCGTACATGCCGAGACGGGCTTTATTTCTTCGGCGTCCGAGAATGAGTGGGATGAGGCCGAATAGCGCTCCCAAAATTGCGCCGCCGATAATTACATAAAGATAAAACTCGCGATACGTTAGTTCGATGTCGTTCATCTCTTCTCCTTGGGCCGGTCAGCGATCACGCTCATGATCTCAGCTTCGGCCGTAACTTTTCCGTCAACGGTCGCCACGCCGCGCATTTTCTGAACGCGGCTTCCGATACGAAGCGCGGTTACCTCAAGCATGAGCGTGTCGCCCGGAACTACAGGCCGGCGAAAGCGTGCGTTTTCGATACCGCTGAAGAACGGGATCTTCTCGTCTCGATTTTCAATTTCGCGAAGCGCAAGAATTGCCCCGACCTGAGCGAGTGCTTCGATCTGGAGCACGCCGGGCATAACCGGAGCCTGCGGAAAGTGCCCTGCAAAAAAAGGCTCGTTGATCGTTACCTGCTTCACGCCGACGATCCGGACACGCGGCTCAAGCTCGATAATCTTATCGACCAGCAAGAACGGGTAACGATGCGGCAGAATTTCCTGGATGGCTCGAGAATCGTAGATTGTCATCGGCGCACTTATATATACCAAAAGTCAGCAGCCAGCAGAAGTTTGACTTCAACCGGCTGCTGACTGAATAAAAGAAAGTTAAATTAACGAGGCGTCGTCGTCGTCGCCGTCGTCGCCGGGCGTGCGTTGAAGAACGCAATGAAGTCCTTCGTAACGTCAACCCTAGCCGCGTCGAAGGCGAGGATCAAACCTGCCCCGTCGAGCTTGGCAGCGTCGAGGATCATCGAGTAACCCTTTTGAGTGGCGAAGTCCTGCAGAGCCTTTCCGATCTCCTGACGGATCGGTCCCATGACCGCCGGCTCGCGGCGAGCGGCACGTGCCTTCGCATCTTCCTGCTTACGTTTGATCGTGAGCTCGAGGTTTTGATACTCCTCAACCTTAGAGGCTGCCGACTTTTGATCGATCGGAACAGTTCCCGCCGCTGCCTGGTCCTGCAACTTCTTGATCTCAACGCCAAGAGTGTTGTATTTCGTGACCAATCCCTGGATCTCGGTCTCAAGAGGTTTGAACTCGGCTTCAAGAGCATTCATCGCGGTCGAATATCGCGTGATGCCCTCTTTGGTGTCGAAAGCTCCGGTGTCGATAACCGCCATTCTGAACGGCGCAGCCGGTTGAGCAGCCTGCCCAAAAGCCGAAACTGCTGTTATTGCCGCAAAAATAAAGCTCGCGGCAATGAAACTAAATCTTTTCAT
>JBDTSA010000075.1:0-7241 GCA_039931335.1 Acidobacteriota bacterium | reverse complement strand
ACCTTCTTGCCCGTGATTTTTGCGAGGTTCATTTTCAATTCGTTTCGCTGAGCGTCGGCCAGCTCGCGTGCGGATGTAACTTTCGCGATGATGCTTCCGCTTCGTTCTTCGAGCACTGCCGCGAAACGAACATTGATATGTCCGAGTTCCATCAGGCGGCTGTTGCGAAGAAGGACGCGCAAAAAATTTGCTGTCGTTCTCGACGGCTGCACTTTGGCAAGCAATCCTTCAAGAACCTTTTCCTTTTTCGCATGAGCGATGGCGGGATTGCGAAATGCATTCTGCAGATTCGGATTCGCAGTCATCAACTGCTCCCAAACCTGGAGCTCGCTCTTGACCGTTTCGGTTTCTCCGGAAGTGACCACGACGTCAGCCAGCGCCGTCGCGTATCTACGTGATATCGTTTCGACACTCATCTAGCTCAAACCTCCGATCGCCTCGATACCAGACTTGACCAGCACCGCATCGTTGTCCGCGTTGATCTTTCCGCGGAGCTTCTCTTCCGCAAGCCGTACACTTTCTTCAGCCGAGAAGCGGCGAAGCTCAGCCTTCGTTTGCTGTGTCAGCCGTGTGATCTCACCCTCGGCCTGTTCACGCATCTTCGCGATCTCAGTCTCGGTTTGCTGGGCAATATTTACCTTCTCAGCCTCAGCCTCGTCCTTCGCTTTCGCGAGCAGCGAAGCTTTTTCTGCATCGAGTGCTGCGAGTTTCGCTTCGGCCGACATCAACTGAGAGAGTGCGGCTTGCTTTGCTTCCTCTGCCTTTATTAGTTCTGAACGGATCGCTTCGCGCTTCGCCTTGAACGCCTCGCTGAGCGGCTTCTTGACGAGGTAAACCAGAAGTAGGACGAAGATCGCGAGATTGATGAATTTCCAAAGTTCGAAACCTGAATAGTTCAGGTAGTCGTTATAAAACTGAGTGAAACCGCCGCCGCCGCTCGCGGAGTGATCACCGGCCGCCTCTGCCAGCAAGAAAATTACGTTGTAGAAAAAAGCAAACATACTTCGCTACGCCTTCAAAATGTTACTGCTGATCTTCTCAGCCATCGCTTCGGCTTCCCGGGCGATAACCGTTTTTGCCTCGGAGGCCTGCTCCTGGACCTGCCGTTTGCCCGTCGCCAACAATGCCGACGTTTCACTCTTTGCTGCGGCTATCTTTTCTTGGCGGGCTGTGATGGCGGCCGCACGCTGCTTTTCGACAAACTCATACCCTTCTCCTCGCGCCGCGAGCAGTGCCTGGTTGTATTTAGCTTTTTTCCCGGTAACGTCGCTGAGGATCGCCTCGGCCTCGCTGCCATGGCCGCCCTTCTGCTTTTCTCGCGCTTCGATAACGCGGTTGATCGGCCTGAAAAACGTGCGATTCAGGACCCAGATCATCAGCAGGATCAGTGCAATATGTATGAAAAGAGTGCCGTCCGGAAAGAGCTGGATCGATTCGGCAAATGCCAGCAAAACCATATGTTCTTAAACTATAATCGCTTTATTAAAAACCGCTAAAAATCGAGCTAATCTCAAAACATAAGAGACTATCACGCGCGATTTTGACGGTCAAGGAAGGTTTGCGGTGACGCAGTTTCCGAGCACCGCAGTATTCTTGTCTCCGGCATATCTTCAATGCATCTTTGCATTAATAGTGCTTCCGGTTACCATCACTCAGAATGAAATCAGCATCAGATGCCAACTGCCCGGACGGTCGCGACAAACTGCTTCGCATTCTGGGCGTGACATTCGGCATCGCGGTCACGATCGGCGGCATGATCGGCCTTGGTATTCTGCGTACCCCCGGCACCGTAGCGGCACAACTCGATAGTCCACTGCTGATCATGGTGGCTTGGACCCTTGGCGCGATCTACGCCTTGTCCGGTGTCTTTTCGGCGGCCGAGTTGGGTGTCAGCCTCCCGAGAACGGGCGGCTGGTATGTTTACGCCCGGCGGGCATTCGGTGAATATCCCGGCTTCGCTGTCGGCTGGATGGACTGGATCGCTTATCCGGCTACCCTAGCGCTGGTCTCGATCGCGATCGGAGAATACGCCGCCTCGCTATTCCCTCCGCTCGCCCCTTACGTTTCGGTAACTGCCGTAGTGACGCTGCTGGTGTTGGGATCTATTAATTGGCTTGGCTTAAAGGCGGGAAGCTCGTTCCAGGAAATAATCAGCTTCCTAAAAGCCGCGGTTTTTATCGTCATTGTCGCGGCCGCGTTCCTGGTTGGCGAACCCGCAGGTGGCGAGATCGCCTCAACCAATCTCCTACAAACTCCGACTGGACTATTCGCGGCAATTATTATTTCTCTACAGGCCGTGATCTTTGCCTATGATGGTTGGTATACGGCAATTTACTTTTCAGAGGAAAGTACGAATCCGGCGCGAACGATTCCCCGCTCAATGATCTGGTCCGTATTACTCGTCGCGGCAATATACCTGTCGGTCAACGCCGCTCTGCTTTACGCGCTTCCGATCTCCGAATTGGCTTCGTCAACGCTGCCCGTCGCGGATGTCGCGGGAAAAATATTCGGAGTCTATGGGGACAAGGTGGTGACCTCGCTTGCGCTGATCACGTTGTTAAGCTTACTGAATGCGAATTTGTTGACGGGACCTCGAATCATGTATGCGATCAGCCGCGACGGACTCTTTACGCAGAAGGCCGCCAAGGTAAATGACGGGGGAACTCCTTCGGTCGCTTTATGGATCACAGTTCTTGCCGCCATCCCGGTCATTCTTACGGGCACGTTCGAAATGCTCTTAGCGGTCACGGCGTTTTTATTTATCGTCTTGTACGTGTCGGGATTTCTAGCGGTGATCGTTCTTCGAAAAAAGGAACCTGACTTGCCGCGTCCGTATCGAGCCTTCGGGTATCCGTGGACAACGGGTGTCGTCCTGCTAGGCTCGTTCGCGTTTTTGATCGGAGCGGTTGTGACCGACACTCGGAACTCGCTGTATGCTATCGGTGTCATGCTTCTCAGCTATCCTTTTTACGTTCTTCTCCGGCGGCTCAATCATGTTAGCCAGAAATCCGTGGAGAGTAGTTGACGATAATGTCAAAGACACCAGCCCCGCGAAATCGAACGCTCACCATTGATGATGATGAGATCGCCGGACTGCGAGCGAAGTTATGTTTTGTCCCTGACGGACATCAGCCGCCCGATCTCCTGAATCAGATCATTTGCGGAAATGCCTTCTACATTTTGGGAGCGTATTCGACACCTCGCTTCAACCTTCTCTTCGCCGATCCACCGTACAACCTGACGAAACAATTCGGGACGGTAAAATTCAGGAGTACGAGCCCTGACGCATACGAAGAATGGCTCGATTCGTGGCTGTCCTTGTGCGTCCCACTGCTGAAGAAAACTGCGAGCATTTACATCTGCGGTGATTGGCGATCGACGTCAGCAATTCAGCGGATCGGTTCTAAGTACTTCAAACTGCAAAATCGAATCACATGGGAACGCGAGAAAGGCCGCGGCGCGAAACGCAATTGGAAGAACGCGTCTGAAGACATTTGGTTCTTTACGATGTCTGACGATTTCACTTTCAATCTCGATGGAGTGAAGCAGCGACGCCGCGTTATCGCACCATACCGTGAGAATGGAAAACCGAAGGATTGGAAAGAATCTGAGGAAGGAAATTTTCGCGACACACATCCATCGAACCTGTGGGCCGATATCACGGTGCCATTTTGGTCGATGCCGGAGAACACCGATCATCCGACGCAAAAACCTGAGAAGCTTCTCGCCAAGATAATTCTCGCGAGCACGAACCCGGGCGATCTGATCCTCGACCCGTTTGCAGGGAGCGGAACCACGGCCGTCGTCGCGAAGAAGCTCGGACGGAATTTTGTCGCGATCGAAGCAGACGAAAACTATTGTCTACTCGCCGCGAAGAGGCTGGAGATAGCAGACTCGGACAAATCAATTCAGGGATTCGAGGATGGAGTGTTTTGGGAAAGGAACACTAAGAAGTTCGCCTCGGATAAAAACGAATAACGCGGATCTGAAGACATTGCTCGGTTCGTATCCGCGTCATCCGCGAAGATCCGCGGCTAAATCTTCTTGCCTCCGCAGAGTCGCAAAGCCTCCAAGCAACGGATAAAATATTTCACACATGAAGATCGCGACCTGGAACGTCAACTCGATAAACATCCGTATGCCGCAGCTGCTTGGTTGGCTCGAGACGGCCGACATCGACGTTATATGTTTTCAGGAGACAAAGACTGTGGATGAAAATTTCCCGGTCGATGCCCTCAAAGCTGCCGGATACGACGCCGCCTTCACGGGGCAAAAGTCTTACAACGGCGTGGCCATCGTTTCGAAATTCCCGATCACGTATGTGCAGAAGAATTTTCTCGATGATGACGAGGAATCTCCGAAACGTTTGATCGCCGGTACCGTGAATGGCATTCGCATCGTCAATACATATATCCCGAACGGCAGCGAATTGTGGAGCGACAAATTTAATTTCAAGCTCGACTGGCTCCAGCGCCTTCGTCGGTTTTTCGATGATACGTGCGATGTAAATTCTGACGTTCTCCTCTGCGGCGACTTCAACGTCGCTATGGACGATCTCGACGTCTGGAACGTCGCGGCGTGGGAAGGCAAGATCCATTTTTCAAAGCCTGAGCGCGCGGCGATGACGCATGTGAAGCAGTGGGGCTTTGTCGATGTCTATCGGAAAATAAATCCCGACGCGAAAGAGTTTTCGTGGTGGAATTATCGCGAAGGAGCATGGCAGCGGAACCGCGGATTGCGGATCGATCATATTTGGACGTCGCCGTCGCTGGCAGATAAGTGCACAGGTTGCTGGATCGATAAAGCCCCACGCGCTCTCGAAAAACCGAGTGACCATGCACCGGTGATCGCCGAGTTTTCTGGTAATTAAGGCTGAGTATCGCAACGCTCGGCCACTGTCGAAGTCTGCGGAGGCGAATGGCGACGAAATCGAACTCAAATACCTAAGGAGCAACTATGAACAAGATCTCGCGTAGGGAAGCATTGGCCGGGCTTCTGGCGACTGGGGTTGCGGGGCTGGCCGCCCCCGGAGAAACCCGTGGTGCAGCCGTTTTTCAGAACGAGACGCCTGCAATGGCATTTGCCGGAAAGCACCAGCCTAAGCCATTGCCATTCGATGCAAACAAGTTAAATGGTATCTCGGAAAAGCTGATCAAGTCGCACCATGAAAATAATTACACGGGCGCCGTCAGGGCTCTCAATGTCGTAGAACAGAGGCTCGCCGCGTTGATGAAGGACAAAGAACTGCCCCCTTATCTCTACGGCGACCTGAAACGCCAGGAACTTGTCCGGACCGGATCCGTCGTCCTGCACGAGAAATACTTTGCGAATCTAGGCGGCAACGGAAAAGCGGACGGAACCGCCTTGAGAGTGATCAAGCAATGGTTCGGGAGCTATGAAGCATGGGAGGCCGAATTCAAGCGCACAGGAAACTCGCTCGGCGGTGGTTCCGGCTGGACGGTGCTTGCGTTCAATCTTCACACAAAAGAGTTTCACAACTATTGGTCTGCGGATCACACGACCAGTTCGCCGTTCAGCGCACCACTTCTTGTCTTGGATATGTACGAACACGCCTATCAGATGGACTTTGGAGCAGCCGCCGCTAAGTACGTCGATGCGTTCATGGCCAATGTTAATTGGGAAGAGGTTAACCGGCGGCTGGAAGGGATAATATAAGAAAGCCGTGAAGTGCGTTTCGCTGTGAAAATTGCAACCTGGAACATCAACTCGATCAAATCCCGCATCGACCACGTTCTGAAATGGTGTCAGGTAAATCAGCCGGATGTCGTTTGTCTGCAGGAGACGAAATCCGTAGACGAGAAATTCCCATACAACAGGCTTCGGGCTATCGGCTATCCGCATATCGAACATCTCGGCGAACGCGCGTACAATGGCGTCGCAATACTTGCAAAACATCCGCTGACCGACGTCGTCAACAAGCTTCCGGGTGACAAAACCGATAAGCAGAGCCGGATGATCGCCGCGACGATCAACGGCACTTGTCTCATCAATGTCTATGGCCCACACGGTACGAGCCAAGGGACGTCGAAGTATCAGTTCAAACTCGATTGGATAAAGCGGCTCAGGACCTATCTCGACAAAGAGTACGACACCTGCGAGAACGTCGTTCTGTGCGGTGACCTAAACGTCGCGCCTCACGAGCTCGATGTCTGGAGCGTCCCTGCGTGGCGAAACAAGCTTCACTTCACGAAGCCCGAACGTGACGCGATACAGGATCTTAAGAAGTGGGGATTCGTCGATCTATTTCGCCAGATCAACGGCGACGAGCGCGAGTTCTCTTGGTGGAGCAACTTTCGTCACGACTTTGAGAAGGATCGCGGACTTCGTATCGATCACATCTGGGCATCGCCGTCCCTCGCCGAACGCTGCACCGATTGCTGGATCGATAAAGACCCGCGGGGCTGGGACCATCCGTCCGATCACGCACCAGTAGTTGCCGAGTTTATTTGATGAACGTCGACGCAACCTCCGGAATAGGTGAAAACTAAAAGGTGATAACTGATATTAAACCGGGTTCCGATGTTTTCAGTTCTCACCTTTCAGTTATCAGTTATTCCGAACAATTCTTTTATCCGATCATCACGCTAAGCATCGAGATCGATCCACCGTCGAATCCTTCAACCGGGAAAGTCACTTCGTCATCCTCACGTTGCAGGCCGAGGACATAAAGAAGAGGCAGATAGTGATCAGGTGTCGGCGCGGATAGTATCGCGTCTTGCCCGAGCATCTCGTAATCGACGAGCGGTCCATGATCACCGCTGAGCATCAGAGCGCGCGCCTTCGACTCAAATCTCGTCGCCCAATCAAAAGGCTCGACCACATCGTGACGTCCCCATGCGTATGCGTGAAGGTTGTGAACGATGTTGCCGCTGCCGACGATGAGCACGCCTTCGTCACGGAGCGGCATCAGGCTTCGCCCGAGGCGATAGTGAAACTCGCCGGGCTCGTTCTCGTTGATGCTCAACTGAACGACCGGAATGTCGGCATCGGGAAAAACGTGACCCAGCACCGACCAGGTTCCGTGATCGAGTCCCCAGTTCCCCTCATCGAGGATCACGTCATCGATGATCGCTTCGACGCGTTCGGCGAGCTCGCGAGAACCCGGTGCCGGATATTGAACCTCGAACAACTCGCGCGGAAATCCGCCGAAGTCGTGGATGGTGCGAGGACTATCCATCGCGGTTACTGCGACGGTCGGGACGTACCAGTGCGCTGAGATG
>JBDTSA010000074.1:0-7384 GCA_039931335.1 Acidobacteriota bacterium | reverse complement strand
ATGGATCGACGCTGACCCCGAGGATCGCCCGTTTCGAGGATGGCAAAAAGACAAGAAAAACTATGCATTCGCCCGGCTTCTCTGCCGTGCAAGGTATTACCCTGGCACTCCGCGCGGCGTAACGCGAATGTGGTTCAACATGTATGGAGCGACACCGGGCTCGCAACAAGGTCAAAAGGAAAGGAAAGACGGACTGGCAAAAAACCCGCGTACGAATTATCAGGCGATGTTCCGCTCCGGCTCGCATCAATCGGCCACACGTGGTTGGCTCAAGCCGACCTGGATGACCGATTCCCTGGTGCGAAAGGGAATGTTCGGGCAAGGAATGGGCAAGGGGTTTGCGGCCGATATTCACTGCCCGACCGGAGCCCCGCGCGAATCTTTCGTAAAGATATCTAAGGCCGAGCCGGGTGGAATCGGAGATGAACCTCTATGGAGGCCGGTCAAGCTGGGAATCCGGCCGCGGACCGAATCCGATGCGATGAAGAAGTATCTCGAGGGCGGCTTCACCGGCACGAAGTAGGAATCGAAATGGACGCTCTGAAACTTCATTTGCTGCTCAATTACTATCCCGCGATCGCCCTGATTATCGGAACCCTCATCTTCGTCGGCGGGATCCGGTTTAAGAGCGTCAGCGCGCAGCAGTTCGCGCTGAAGATGATCATCTTTTTCGCGCTTTTTACGTTGGCGGTCGTTCTGACGGGCGAGATCGCAAGCCACCCGGTAGAGCTTTACGCAGGCGCTCGAGCAGACACGTTGAGGAGTCACAAGCTGACTGCAAGGATCGCTTTCGCGATGGTTGTGGCAACTGGCATCGCGGCCCTGATCGCTCTGCGCGATAGACGCCGGCCCGAGAGCGGGAAATGGGCTTACACGATCTTCCTGATCCTTGCGGTTATCTCGTCGGTCCTCTTGGTGACGACGATATTGAAGGGACGACAGGTGAAATGGACGGTGGAAAGTCCGGACATGCGTCCGGGACTACAAAGATCGATCGATACGGAGAAAAAAATATGGCACGCGTAAACAACTGGCAGCTCGGACGCGAGATGTCTTACTGGTATCCGGAAAGCCGACCTCAAAAACAATTCGCCGCCGTCTTCGACACGAATAAGTGCATCGCGTGTCAGACGTGCACCCTCGCGTGCAAAACGACGTGGACTTCCGGCAAGGGCCAGGAGTACATGCTCTGGAACAACGTCGAGACAAAACCCTACGGTTTCTATCCGCTCGCCTGGGATCTGAATTTACTCGAAATGCTGGACGGACAGCAGTGGAGCGAGAAAGACGGCCAGCACATTTACGACGGCAGCACGATATTCGAATCCGCTCCTGCCGGCGAACGGGTTCTAGGTTGGCGGCCGAGCGATGAAGACTATGCCTATCCGAACGTCGGCGAAGACGATTGTGCGGGCGGCGTCGACGGCGGAGCAAGTATGGAGGTTCCGCATCAGATGGCTTGGTTTTATTACCTCGCACGGATCTGCAACCACTGCACATACCCAGCGTGTCTCGCATCTTGTCCACGCGGTTCGATCTATAAACGGCCCGAAGACGGAATCGTGCTTGTCGATCAGGGACGTTGCCGCGGCTATCAAGAATGCGTGCGAGGTTGTCCGTACAAGAAGGTCTTCTTCAACCCGATGACATCGACGTCGGAAAAATGCATTGCGTGTTTCCCGAAGATCGAACAGGGACTGCAGCCCCAATGCTTTGCTAACTGCATCGGAAAGATCCGTATGGCGGGATTCCTGAACACGCCGGACAAAGCCGAGGCCGATAACCCGCTCGACTATCTCGTTCACATCAAGAAGGTCGCGCTGCCGCTGTTCCCGCAGTTCGGGCTTGAACCGAATGTCTATTACATTCCGCCGATCCATGTCCCGACAGCGTTCACAAAACAGATGTTCGGACCGGGCGTCGACAAAGCGGTCGAAGTTTACAGGAACGCGCCGAATGACCAGGACCTCACGAGCCTCTTAGGTTTATTCGGTTCGACAGAGAGCATCATGCGGAAATGGAAACGAATCGGTGATAAGGCGATCGGCATGGACGAGAACGGGAAAGAACTGGTAAACGTGCCGTTCCGTGAGCCGGTACATATTCGTCCGGCATACGACAAGCTCTATCAGATCACGCGCACTAATTGCCCGTGAGGAGGTTCTAATATGCGGTCTGTGACCATTGCGATCATTTGCTGCTTTGTTTTTCTGATCTCTTGTCAGCGGGCTCAGGTTCCGACGCCGGAAGTAAATGTTGCGCAGGTAAAGGACATTACCCTTGACCCGAATGACTCGGCGTGGAATCCCGTGTCGCTGCACGTTTCGAAAATGATATTGCAGGATATCGTCGAACCGCGGCTTCTTGAGCCGTCAACGCAGCAAGTGCAGGTCAAAGCCATGACCAACGGCGCCGACGTAGCATTTCGTCTTGAGTGGATAGATGAGACTCAAAGTGACATGCCCGGGCCACGACACTTCATTGACGGCTGCGCCGTTCAGTTGCCACTAAAGATCGAGACAAACGTTCCGGCTCCGCAGATGGGTGAAGTTGGGAAGACGGTTGAGATCTCGTTCTGGCGTGCCGATTGGCAGGCGTTCGTTGACGGGCGCGCCGATAGTATCAATTCGATCTATCCCAATGCCTCGATCGACCACTATCCCGCGGAAGCCAAGCCGCTCGAGAATGACCCTCAAGCTCAGGCTGAAGCGGCGGCTCGGTATGCTCCGGCACGTGCGTTGGGAAACCGGCGTTCAGGTCCGCGTGAGCAACCGGTCGAAGATCTTATCGCCGAAGGTCCCGGTACACTTTCACCGGCGCCGAATGCGGTATCAAAAGGTAAAGGCGTGAAGACTGCAAACGGTTGGGCGGTCGTCATTACCCGTCCGATGCCTGCGGGTTTTTCGACGGCGAATCCTTCCCAGATCGCATTTGCCGTTTGGGAAGGAGCGCATACTGAGGTCGGGGCACGCAAGATGAGGACAGGATGGGTCCCACTGATCCTTAAATGAGTCGAAGAAGACACTGTATATGACCTACATCAAAGATCTAATGCATGTGCACATGATGCTCGACGAAATGTTTTTCGATCATCAGAAAGCGCTTCTCCATTTTGAGTTTGAGAAGGCCCTCACCGTGCTTGAAATGTATGAAACAACTTTGATCCACCATATGCAGGATGAGGAATTGATCCTGCTACCGGTCTATTCCGAGCGTGCCGCGTTTTCGGGCGCCGGGTCGCCAAAATATTTCTTCGATGACCATACAAAGATGCGTTCGTTCGTCGAGGTTTTTAAGGCGAAGATCGCCGGATTGGAAACCGAGCCGGACATCGACAAGGCGCTGCTTCAACTTCTGGATCGTGAAGCGTTCTATTTGCGGCTTTGCAGCCATCATGACAAGCGAGAGACCGATTTCCTCTATCCGATGCTTGAGGGGATTCTCTCCAAGGATGAAGAGCGCGAGATGATGTCGCGGATCGACCTAAACGCCGACGGGGCATCGATAGTGCTGAGCGTGGATACGTTTAGGGATGATGAATGGGAGTCAAAGAAATGAAAACCGAGACTGTAGAAAACAGACTTATCGTTGAAGCGTCCGAGTGGCGTCTAATCAGCCTGCTTTTCGACTGTCCGACCGGCAAGTGGTTCGACGACGTCAAAGCTCTTGGGGACCAAGTTACCGATACGCGATTGAAGCGAGCCGCGCTATCTGCACAGAAAGAAGCGAGCGAAGGCCTCTTTCATTCTATCTTCGGGCCCGGCGGACCGGCACCGGGTCGCGAAGTGAGTTACCGCGGTTGGGTCCAGCCCGGATATATGCTGTCTGAACTTAGCAGCTTTTATGCCGCGTTTTCATACAAACCGGTCACCAACGAGGTTCCCGATCATGTCGCGATCGAGACAGGCTTCATTGCCTACCTGCGCTTGAAGGAAGCATTCGCCGTCGATCGCTTCGATACCGAAAGTGCAGAGATCACGGCTGAAGCGGCAAAAAACTTTATCAACGAACACCTGTCAAAATATGCGGAACAGATGTCGAAGATCCTAAACTCTTCAGGGATCGAATATTTGTCGCTTGCCGGAGCAGCGTTATTCAAGCGGGTTGGTCGCGATAAGGACAAAGAGAATCAGCGATTTCTTCCGGTGCTCGAAAGCGACGAAGAAAATACCGAGTTTGAATGCGGTCTCGCATAAAGCCGAGCGTTAGATACCCGCATAATACCCGACTATCAATGATATTACGGTCAGCGTTCCGTAGATCACCTCTCCTATGCCTAACTTGATTGCCTTGACCTTTTTGCGAAATGGCGAAAGGCCTATGATCGATCGAATTAGTAGAACCAGGAACATTAATACCGGCAGAAATGGACCTAGGTCGTAGAAGGCCAAGAGCAAAACTATGATTAAGGCTGCAAAATGCGCCGAGATCGGAATAGCTCGAGAATAGGACTTTCCCTTCTCGATGTTGAGACGATTCCTGACATAAAGGATCGAGGGGATTAACCTCGCCACGATTATTGCCCAGAGAGCGTAGGCATTTGGATATAGCCAACTGTCGGCAAGAGCGAGGACGGCGATCGACGACGAAATTGAAACTGCACCGAGAATTTCGGCCAGCAGCAACCTCGAATTTCGTTGCGAGTCGCAATAGATCTGAAACGCCGCGAACGGCAAAACGATGGCGAAAGGAACAAAACTCTCCGGGCTGGCTAACGAAACGCTTCCGATCAAACCAACACAAAATACAACCGCATAAAACAATAAAAATCTTACGGCATATCTTGTTTGAGGCAGCCAGCGCCTGGATCGCCAGTCTGAAAGGACGACTTTTAGCGGCTGCCGAATCATGAATGCCCCGATCACAAAAAACGCGATCCAGGGCGAAGCTTTTGATGGGGCAATGGCAATGCCGGCAACTAGGGGTTCAAACAAAAATCCCCAAGATCCGTGTTCGATCGGCAGTGCAACCGATTTGAGACGAACCTTGGGTCGACTATCGATGGCAAGAACATTTGTGGACATCCCGTCAAACTAACGCCGGTGCAAACGCCTTTTGTTCGAGCTCGACCGCGCGCGGAAATAGAATGTTGTTTTCCAAATGAATATGTTGGTGAATATCGCGTTCAAACTCGCCAAGCCGGTGATACAGGGCAGTAAAACTCGGACATGCGCCGTCCGGTAACGCGTAGTCGTTCGTTACTACACGCATTTTTGATAGCAATTCCCCCACTTCCTCATGTTCGACTGTCATCATACTGATCGGATGACGGACGGTTCCAAACGCCGGGAATGCGGCACTCATCTTGTTCAAATATTTGTATTCGAGTTCGCGGATGTAAGGGAACAACACCATTTCCTCTTTCAGCATGTGCGGCTGAAGATCTTCGCATACCGCCTCAAACAGTTCCTTTAACTCGAGAAGATATTGATAGTGATCACCGTGTCGGCTCGCAACTTTGGCCATTAACGGGATCAAATGACCCATCTCGTCCTTCGTATAAATGTGATGTTTGTCGAGGACGTGATCGATGAGTTCACCCAGTGGCACCTCAGCGAACGATTTGACATCACCACCGTATGACGCGTCCACGAGGCTATCGATCTTTTGGATCACAACATCAGGACTTGCACCAACATTCATACAAGCTTCGTCGAATGGAGTATCGCCGTGGCAGCAATAGTCGATCTTGAATTCCTCAAAGACCCGTGTTGTCACCGGCATTTCGAGAGCTATTTCCCGAACCGTCTTGCCTTGTGCATTGAACATCCTTTCATCCTCCAGATGCATACTTCGACATCATTATTGCTGACGTGAGCAACTGGAAACATGATTTGGGTCATGTTGCGCAACTTTCTTTCGGATCAACACGCTTCAGCGCCTTTCGGATGTGGATAGCGATCGGACTGGTCTTCATCATTATGGGAATTGAGGCAGACGAAATCTTTCTCTATCAGAAATTTCAGGTCGGCTTGCTCATCGAGTTCTTGACTGCCGGAAATACTCACTTCTTCATTGCTGACCCACTGGTCAACAAGCGATCGCGGAACGCCAACGACGATGTTGCCGTTTGAAAATTTGCCGGTGAATTCGGGGCCATCGATCATCTGAAGTTTGAACCGGAGATCGGTTTCAGATGATTCGCCAAATCTAACTCCCCCCTCGATCGAGCCGGAGTGACCGAAGCTCTCCACTTCCGACTTGCCAAGCCGAAAACGAAGTGAGTTACCTAGTATTCGCAGTTTCATGTCCGTTACTCCACAAGAGTAATTAGATGGAAACATAACTTTTTTAATAGATGGGAAATATGACTCAGATCATCTTTGTAGCAAGTTCTGACGCGTTCAGTTTTGTCTTATCGGACCAATGCGCGCAGGGGATCGGTTGTTTCGAGAATGATCCGGCCTCCGACGATACTCAAACAGTCTTTGTCAGCCAACTTCCGTATTACGCGGATCGTAGTTTCAAGAGAGAGTCCAGCCATTTCTGCAATATCTTGTCGACGATACTTTATTTTCTTCACCTTATAGTCTTGATTGTCGTCGGCCAAACGCAATAGGACGCTTGCAACGCGTTGTTCAGCGGACGATGTGGCGAGTATCTGAACCGTATCGACCCGTTCACGCAAGATTCCGCACATCCGGGTCATGATGGCCGAGGAAAATTCAGTTGACGATTTCATCAACTCCAAAAACTCTTCGCGTGGGATCAGCAGCAGATCGGTTTTCTCGATCGCCACCGCAGTCGCGGGAAATCGCTTTCCGTCCATTGCAGGGGGAATCGCAAAAGCTTCGCCAGAATGAAAAAGTCCGAGAATGACCTCTTTCCCGGGCTCAGGAAATCTGACCAATTTAACCGTACCTGACATAACGATCGGAAGAAAAGTCGCAGCGTCGCCTTCGAAAAAGACAGACTGATTCGATGCGTACGATCTCGTCGTCCCCAATTGCATGACCTTGGCTGCAAGCTCAGGCCCTAAATCCTCTAGCAGGTCTTTCATTTGAAATGACAATTTTGTGCGTTTCGCCGCCGATTGTCCATCGCAGACGGTAGGGTTCCACGCATAGACGATCTGATCATGACAGCCCCACTATAGAACTTTCTGGCTGGGATTCGTATGGGCTCTCGACGCATGCCTCTTTTGATCCGTGCAACGCAACGGAAGTAAGTGACCTCGTTATCGCCGGTAACGTCATATACAAATTCACTCCTCAGTTCGCCGTTGGCGCGGAATTCAGACGGCTACAAACCAACTATTTGTACAGCGGCGTCCAGCACGCGAATCACGTTAATCTCGGCTTGACTTATACATTCTGATACATCCAAAACATCGAGGCGACCCTCCTTTAAAACGAGAAAGGACACCCGTTCAGGCGTCCTTCCC
>JBDTSA010000073.1:0-7391 GCA_039931335.1 Acidobacteriota bacterium | reverse complement strand
CCGCCACCGCCGCCGCCGCTGCGATTCTCGCGCGGTTTAGCTTCGTTGACCTTCAGGCTGCGGCCGTCAAGCTCTTTGCCGTCAAAGTTCGTGATTGCAGTCTGAGCTTCTTCCTTGCTCGACATTTCGACGAAGCCGAAGCCGCGTGAGCGACCCGTTTCCCGATCTTCCACGATGTTTGCTGACTGGACCGTGCCGGCCTCTGCAAACATTGTTTCCAGATCCTGCGATGATGTGTTGAAGGAAAGATTTCCTACGTAAAGTTTCGTTGACATTAAATTGTTTTCCTTTTCCCTTACCGGGAATGTCTAGAGAAGTGTTGGAAACGATTTGGCTTCGAAGAAAAACGGTATGCAACGAAGGGTCGGTTCGGATGCTCGAAAAATGCAAGAGCTACTTCTGTGATTATTAAAAGAACCTGCTCTTTGAACTATCCAAAAACCGTCTTTGACGAACAAGGGCCACACTCGGGTGGACCTCTAAGAGTAGGACTACCGTAATAAGATGCTCTATTTGCCGTATTGTTGCAACCCTAATTCGCGATATCGACGGAATTTGGCGGTTTTGCCGGCATTTGGACCTGGATCTGGTAACCGAGTCGACGAAGGCAAGGGCTCTTGGTATCAGATGTGATACGCTTGCGCCGATGGACAACAAGAACGACGACGATGCCAGCATGGGGCGATTGAAGCGATTTGCTGAAATATATCGCGAGAAGATGAAAGCGCATCCGTATATGGAAATACTCGCCCGGTACGATTCCATGACCGAGGCTGGCCTGCTCGTACGCGAACGCGTAAAAGCTGACCTTTATCTCGACACCCACCGGATGAACGAACTCCTCTATCCGACGACAAAGATCAAACTGGTCGGCGAGAACTAACTCGCCGATCGCTTCACTTTGCTGACAGCACTCGCAGAATAAATTCCCGACTCGTGATCGGTGCCAGTATTCGGTCGGTGTCATGACCCTGCCCCGGATAGAAGAATGCCTGAAATCGCGGCGCAGAAACTTTCTGCCGCCGGAGTCGCGCGACCAACTCTCGACCATTGCGTACAGGTACTGACGGATCTTCCAGACCGTAGTGATGCTGGCTCTGGGGAAGTCGATGTGCGAAATAGAGTGGCGAACTGGCGATCATCCGGTGTCGTACATCTTTTAACCCGGCTTCTCCATCGATCGCACGTTTCAGGAAACGCTCAACGTTCTGCCCGCCAGTTTGTAGTGTGTTAGCGCGTGTGCGCAACGCCTCTGACCAGAGCTCCTGTTCGGTCCATCCATTCGTTCCCATCGCGTAGAACCAGTCCGTGGGGCCGGACCAGTTCACGACGCAGTCGATGCGTTTATCTCGAATGCCTTCGAGCAACGCGACGTTACCGCCGCGGCTGTGGCCGAATGCGCAGATTCGATGCGGATCTATTTCGGGGGTCCTTTCGAGCGCGACGTTTAATAGCGCGATCGCGTCATCGGTGGCTCCGTCGAGTGCGTCGGTGCGATCGCCTTCGGACGTATAAGTCTCGCCGTCGAATTTCAAGACCTCGCCACGAAAGCTCGGAACGACGTAGATAAAATTCTCGGCCGAGTCGCCCATCATGCGCGGTGCGGCGACCCGTTCGAGCTCGAGCGGGAAGTATGTCGGGGAAACTCCTTTCGCTTCGATTATCACAGGCAGAGACTTGCCCGCTGCATTTTCCGGAATGATGATCGCACCATAATGGCGATTGCCGTGCACGAGATGTGACACGATGCGGACGTTGAATTTTCTATCCGCGATAACGATCGTGCTCTTGAGCTCTTCCTTCACGCCTCGGGGTGCTAGATCGCGAGCCGCCCAATCCCTTTCGACAGACTTTATTTCCGCGGCGGTTGGTTTCGCGAAAACCGACGCGAGTGGAAAGCTCAGCTTCCATCCTGACTCCGTCGAAACATTCGGCGGAGCATTCAATCGGGCTAGAGCGGAGATAGTCTCCTCATTTTTGGGATCGAGCGCGTAAGCTCGGCGGAGACTTCTGATCGCGGATGTCCGGTCGCCGATTTGGACGAGGGCATAGCCGAGTAGCGAATGAAACTTTGCATCCGTTGCAAAGTTTGGTGATAGATTTCTAAGAAACGAAACGACTGTCGCAGTTTTGGTGGGTAATCGATTCAGGACTTGTTCGGCGACGTCTAGTGCCTTCGACGTTTCGTCCTGTGCTATGTAGGCGGCGGCAGCCTCGCGCGATCGGCCAATAAGAAATAGCTCAACAGGAAGTTGCGGAGCATCCGCCTTACGCAGTTGCAAACCTTCGCCATCCATCCCCCGAATGATTACCTGAACGACGTTGCCAGTCTTGTCTCGCGTGAAATCCGCTCCGCGCGATGTGCGGTCGACGACCTCGAACCTGTCTTTCGAAGTTTCGCGAAGAAGCTGTGTCGCCGTCCACATCACCGGCCTGATCGTCAGTCCGTATTTCGTCTGCTCGAAGTAGACGGCGTAATCTTTGCCGTCAGTGTACCTTCCGGCGTATTGGCCGTTTATAGAAAGACAAAAAGCTATCATCACGGCGAGCTGGGTGAGGGCTTTGACGGCAAGTGACATGTTCTTGGTATCGATTCGTGTGTTTTCTGGTTTGCGAAGTGAACGATTCGCAAAAAGAACACCGCCGCCGGCGTCTTTCTGACAGCGGCGACGGCGATTTGGTGTTAAGAATCTTACGACTGCTTTCCTGTGACCCTCTCGGGAGAATTGGAACCGGATCGCTGATAACAGTGAGGGTTCAGAATTCCTGCCCGGAACTCTGAACCCCGACGTGAGTTAGCTCTTCTTGATAGGTGTTTCGAAGATGTACACCGCTTTCCATGCATCGCCTTCTTTGACGAAGACGGTCGTTCCCCACAATGGCTCAAGCTTCATGTCTCCACATGTGCCCGTAGCCGTTCCTTTGTAAACGAGGATCGCGGCGTCCTTTGTGATTGAGGTCGCTTTGCTGTCGGTCAACGATACGTTCGAGACCGTGCACGGATTGTCGGTCGTCCACATCTTCATTGCGTCGGCTTTGGTCATGGTCGCCTTGCCCATCGTGTCGACAAAAACGAAATCCTTTCCGGTGACTTCATCAAGAGCCTTGCCATCTTTTGCCTTCCAACCTTCCCAGCCTTTCTTTTCGAGGACCATCAGGGCGTCAGTCAGAGCTGCGTCGCCGGATGTTGCCGATGAGTTGCTGTTGGAAGCAGTGTTCCTGTTTCCAGCGGCAGGTGCCGGTTCTTTCTTTTCAGAAGCCGCGGACATGTCTTTCTTGTCATCAGCCGCTTCCTTCTTCTCGGCAGTCGCTTCTTTCTTATCGTCAGCAGGCTTTGCGCCGTCTTCTTTCTTCGCCGCGTCTCCAGTCATCTTGGTCGGATCGATTACCGCGACTTCGTTGTGATAAACGGCCTTCCAATCTGTGCCGGCGCGAACGAAAACTGTCGCGACGGTGACCGGGCTCGGGATGGCTTTGCCATCCTCCGTACCTTCGACCCTCGCCTTGTACGTCAACACGGCAGCGTCGGCTCCTGCCGATGTGACGTGAGGGTCTGACAGCGAAAAGCTTTTCATCTCGGCTTTGTTTCCTGAGATCATCTTGACGACGTCGGCTTTTGGCATCGAGCCTTCGCCATTACCGCTGACCATGCTGTCGCCGAGAAACGTTTCAAAATACTTTCCGTCTTTATTCTTATATGCTTCCCAAGCCTTTGTCTCGAGGGCCATAAGCGAATCGGCCGTCGGAGCAGATGCCTTCGAAGCAGCATTACTATTAGAATTCGCGTTCGCGTTCGTATTTGCTGGCGGTGCGCAACCAGCAAGTGCAAACGCAGCAATCGCAAAAAGGGAGACCATCAAAATAGTCTTCATAAAATATCTCCTTACTGTCTTACTTAACTTCTAAAAAACAAAAGCGTGTGCCGCGAAATATGACACATTTCGCGCCTGCGGACAAGCGGCCCTGACTAAATGCGGAATGCGGAATGCGGAGTGCGGAATTCAACGTTCGAAATGCACTCCTTGTCTTCGTAGAATGGTGAGTTACTCGGCGAAAAAATTCCTCCCCTCCGCACTTCGCTCTCCGCGTTCCGCATTCCGCATTTAGAAGTTTATAATTCCCGCCATGAACTCGACGCGTCTCGAAGCATTCTCCGATGCAGTCATCGCGATCCTGATGACGATCATGGTGCTCGAATTGAAGATCCCGCATGGCGCGGATCTCGAAGCTCTCGCTCCGATGCTTCCGATCTTTCTGACATACGTCCTGAGCTTTATCTACCTAGCGATCTACTGGAACAATCATCACCACATGTTGCAGGCGACCAAGAGCGTGAACGGCAAAGTGTTATGGGCGAACATGCATCTGCTGTTCTGGCTTTCGCTCGTCCCATTCGTAACCGGTTGGATGGGCGAGAATCATTTCGCTCCTCTGCCGACCGCTGTGTACGGAGTTGTGCTTTTGTGCGCGGCGATTGCGTACACGATACTGCAGACGACGATCGTCCGTCACGACCGGGGAGAAAATGCGCTGCTCGCTGCGGCGATCGGCAACGACGTGAAAGGGAAGCTCTCGATCGCGCTCTATGTCGCCGCCATCATCGCTGCGTTCGTCCACCAATCGATCTCGCATGCGCTCTATATAGTTGTCGCCATCGTATGGCTCGTGCCGGACAGGCGGATCGAGAAGAAGATCGAAGGGACGGGAGACAGGAGACAAGAGACAAGAGACTAGAAGCTAGCGAGGGCTGCGATGGATCAGAATTTTCTCGATAGCGTTCTGAAGGCAACGAAAGACTACTGGTTCTTGATTACGCTCGTGGCATCGGTTGCGTTGACGCTGGCGTACATGTTTGTCTTTCGCGTCAACGATCGGCTCCTGGCGGGAAGAGAGTAAAGCGTGATTGCCTTTTCTTTTGTGTCGGCATTTTTCCGCCGAACTCGCCTAATACGTCAGCTTTCATTTGTCGACATACGCCACCGACGCGCCAGGCACGATAGGTGTTTCGCGGGTCGCCGGCGCCGACTTACTTTATAATCAGGGCTTATCAGCTTTAACAATTATCTCGACAGTTGAATATGCAGTCGTTACAATTAATCTGCGTTCATCGCTAAGATCGTAATCTGCGTTCATCGCTAAGATCGCCCGCGGAAGTCGCATGTGGAAACCAGACGAAAGCCTCGACGACTACATCGTTAAGCCTGCTACAGGGTTAACTTCAGACCCTCCGCGCGCCGTGTCGTTGAGGCTCACGGCTGAGATCGAAATCCTGACGCCTCTCACACGCCGAGAAATTGGCACAACTACCGTCGAAACGTCCCGCTCGACCGCCCCATACCAGCCTTTATGGTTCCGTCGCTTCGTCGCCGTGGGCAGCGGCTGTCTTGTCGTCATCGCATTCGTGCTCGTCAGCGCGATCATTATCGGGACGAGTGACCCGGCTTCCAACCCTGGCGTCGCGATAAATGGGTTGCCCGATAACGAGCAAACCAAAGAGCCGATCATCTTTGATATTTTTTCTCCGTCGAGTATCGCACCAGTGAATGGTGGAATCGATAGCGTTCGTTCGAACATTCGACGAAGGCCCGCCAGACCGAGCCTCCACCGCGCCTCATACAAACCTAAGCGCCAGTCGCGCCCGTCACTGCAACCTGCCGAGCCGAAGTTTTTCCCGACGACGCTGATAATATACGCAGAGAATGGGGTGATAAACACGCGCATCGAACCTTGGCTCCAAGCCGCCTACAAAAAACCGCCGACTCTTAGCTACTAGTCAACGAAAAAGCTCGCGACTGCTCGCGGGCTCAAGGCCCACACGCTATCGTAGTTGTCACTGAAGAGGAGCGGATAACGCTCGAAGGTATACTGCACGCCCTGGCGGATCCGGTCCGCTTGGCGATCTTCGCGGGAGATCGCCGTCTCGGACAGTTCGCATGCTTGCACTCGGTTTTCGAACGTGAAGGAAAGGGAGATCCGAAATCTATTTTGTCGCAGCACTTCAAGGCTCCAAATCCGTAGCGCGCGCCGGCGTGTTGAAATGCAGAACACGTCGCGCTGTGCCGGGATCGATAAACGATTCCCCAGTCCTCTCCTGGCGATCGTCGACGCGCACGGGAGCCAAAAGAAAAGGAATCGCAAATAGTTAGTTGAATCGAATTCGGCGGCACCTCCAAAACCCGTGCGGAGTGCGGGAAATCCAAAATCCTAAATCTAAAATCCAAAATGAAAAGTGGTGATATAATCCGCGCGCAGATTACTTAAGGAGGTATCGATATGCCGACGGCAACGGCCCAAGCTGGGCGCAAGTTCATCGACTGCGGTGAATATCCGAGCGAGAAGAACTGCACACTTAAGATCTCAGGAACGGAGGATGAAGTGCTCGAGGCGGCTACCGCTCATGCGGTGGCGTCGCATGGCCACGAAGACACTCCGGAATTCAGAGGAGAGCTTCGCGGAATGTTGAAAGACGAGTAAACACCGACGGAAAAATAGCGATAGAAAAGCCCGCGACCTCTCGCGGGCTTTTGTACTGACAAAATGACAACTTCGGCCGACTACTTTTTGCTTTCGTCTTTGAGGTCGTTCACTTTTACGCCGTGTGCTTCAAACTCCGCGACGATCTGACGGAAATTCTGATCACCCAGTTTTATAACAGCAAACTTGTCACCGGCTTGAACCGACATCCAGTGCTTTTTCTTTTTGATAAAGAGAAACGGTATCGCGAAGATGAAGCCGACGAGCAGCGCCGTGGCGACCGCGCCGCCGCCGGAAAGCATCGGTTTCTTCGAGTACGAGTGGTCAGCCTGTTTGATATCAGAGTACGCGATCTCGCGCGCCTCGGTTAACTTCGTGTGCTCCGTGGTCAGCTCAGCTCAAGAGGTGTGAGCCACAGACCTGAGGTCGGAGGGCTTTCGATGTCGGACATCGATCGCGATGAAAATTCCCCTCAGGGTTCTGTCGACCCGCTATCGGCCTTTCCGCACACTCTCCCGACGGTAAGCCATCTGCTTCCTCACCATCGCGTCGTCCTCCCCAGTTTCGAGCGATGCGCGAAGCGACTCAAGATCATTGAGCTCGTCGCGGAAAGTATCTGCATCGCGAACGTCAGCCGGTGCCGGCTCTGAGCTCGCCAGGCAGAATGAGATCTGATCGAATGCTTCGACTCGGTCACCTCTGTCGATGCTTTCCATCGCCTCGCGGCGCGCTCTTGCGTTAAGCAGCATCTGCAGCGAACGGACGACGTCGGGACTGCATCGGCGTTTATCCGCGGTCGAAAAGCCCAGCGGAGGAGTTCCGCTACCCCGGGCTAAAGCGCCGGGGCAATTCATATTTGGCTAAAGCCGAGAACTTTGGGGATGCCTCGCACCCCAGGCTAAAGCGCCGGGGCAATT
>JBDTSA010000072.1:0-7691 GCA_039931335.1 Acidobacteriota bacterium | reverse complement strand
CGCGGCCGGATCATCACGTTCGTCGTCGATGATGGAAATTGCCGGGCTTCATTGATTGGAATGAAAGCCTCGCGCGAGGCTCTCGAGAAATTTATAACCACCCAAATGCTGCCCGATGATGTCGTCGCGATCTATCAGACGCGCTCGGGAAGCAGCATGTTTCAGCAGTACAGTTCCGACAAGACCCAGCTTCTCCGTGCCGCACGGAAAATTCGCTGGTATCCGGCCGCTGGGGGTTGTGCACCGAGCGACGGTTCATTTTACGACGCTGCCCGCATAAACACCGAGGTGATCGGGACCAGCCAGGGAGCCAAGGGAATATCCGAAGAGTCAGAAGACGCGAAGAAGCGGCGTGAGCTGAATGAAGACCGCTCGCATGACAATCAGGTTGTCGGCTCGCTCGGCGTGCTGCGGTATGCGATACGTGGTCTCGATCGTCTTCCGGGCCGAAAGGTGCTCTTCTTTATGTCGGACGGAATTCCTCTCCAGGCACGCGACGGGCAAATTCTCCAAGCCGTCGATCAGCTTCGCGACCTCTCCGATCTCGCGAACCGTTCGGCGGTCGTCCTTAACACTATCGACATTCGCGGCTTGTTCGATACCTCGATGATCGAGGCTCGGGACCGTGTTTCGACGATCGACAATGCCATTGCGACTGAGGCGATCTCCGACCGGAGGGCCCGTGACGTCCGAAGCTCGCAGGACGGGCTTTCGTTTCTCGCCGGCGAAACGGGCGGGAACTTTTTCAAGAATGAAAACTTTCTGGATGCGCCGATCGGACGGGCGCTGGCGATCGAAAAAGGATACTACCTCGTTGCCTACGAGCCGGAAGACGGTACGTTCAAAGGAAAGTATTTTAACAAGATCGAGATCAAGCTAAACCGTCCAAATTTGCGCGTCAGTTCAAGGTCCGGATTTCTCGGCGTCGTCGACAAGGCCTCGACGACAAAAACAAAGACTGGCGACAGCGAACTGTACGAAGCGATCGCCGCGCCGCTTCCGACGGCGGGGATGAATCTTCGCCTTTCAGCAAGTTTTGGGAATTCAACCGCGGACGGTAATTTCATACGAGCTCAGGTCTTCGTTCCCGGGGAAGAGATATCTTTCGTTGATTCGAAGGGGCAAAAAAAGGCCGTCTTCGATGTTGTCGCCGTGACGATGAATGAAAAGAACGATGTCATCGACGAGTTTACAAAGACACATACTTTCAGTGTCGACTCGGCCGCGCTGCCGCTGATCGCAAAGAACGGAATGATCTATTCTGCGGACGTCAAGGTTATGAAGCCGGGCTTCTACAATTTTCGCGTTGCTTTGCGAGATGCGAATAGTAGGAGGATCGGAACGGTGAGTCAGGTGGTTCAGGTTCCGGAATTAAAACCAGGACGTCTTTTCGTTTCCGGATTGGTCGTAACCAACGTCGACGCCGGCGGGAAATTTTCCACGCCAGGCGCGGCGGATCCGTCGAACGCCTTCGCACTCGTTGCATCGCCTGGCGTCGCGGGCATTCGAAATTTTCGGCGAGGCTCGGTCATCGCGTACCCGTACAACATTTACTACGCGAAACTCGGTCGCGATGGTAAGCCGAATCTGACCGTGGAAGTGAATTTGTATCAGGACGGCAAATTGCTGATCGACGGCGAACCACGTCCGGCCGATCTGCAGCAGCAATCCGATTGGTCTCGAATTAGCGACTTCGGTTACTTACGACTAAACGACAAGACGCCGGCAGGTGAGTATGTACTCCAGATCATCGTGCGCGATCTTGCTGCGGGGAAAGAATCCAGCCAGTGGTCAGACTTTCAGATTGTCGACTAAGGACAATATACCCTGATAGGCAGAGCTGAAATCGACACTTGATCAAGCATCAAAATAGCCGCCTTTGATCTTCGCATCAGAAGCGGCCTCACTTTCCAACAACAACTTCGTCCCTTCACCTAATATGGCAGCGGAATCGTCGTTCGTGGTCTGTTCAGGACCCACTTTACGCAAGCACCCTGATTGTCGAACGTTTGCGGGTGATCGTAGATCATCCAACCGTCCCTAAAGCAATCGTTCACTGAGCTCGGCGGGCCGCACTTTCGCTCGTTGTTTGGGATATTGACAGTCGTCGGATTTCCTTGCGGCATGATGAACGTGTTGTAGACGACGACGGGTTCGGTCCCTAAATTCTTAGCTCGATGGACGTGTCCCTGAAGCTCCTCAAAGGCCTGATTCTGAATTAAGGTTTCTTCGGGTCCTCCGCATCCTTCTTCTACCGTAAGCACGCCGCTCTTTACGACATTGAAGGCGTAGCCCGGATGATAATGCCACGCAAGGGTCTCGCCCGGCGCGATCGTTAGTGTCCGAACCGTTACGGTGGCCGGGCCTCCGAACAGCGCGCTTTCCGGAATCGTGCCGACCGCCAGGATCAGTGTCGTCGCCGCGTAGACGGTCGCGCTGCAAAGGGCGAGGCCGAGTCCGATAGCGAGCACGCGTGTTTTGTTCGATCGAAAAATATTGGTCGTCATTTTGTCTCTCCTTTGTGTTAACGGCAGACTCCTGCCCAGAACAATAAATTGTTTTCTCGAGCCGCTCCGCGCTAAACTGTCGCAACGGTTCAACCCGAGAGCGGCACCTCTTTTCTTAGCTCGAGAAGATTCTCCCCGAATTGCGTTTCAACGTAGTTCGGTTCCGATGAATTTCTTGTTCTGTTTGTATTCGTCGCTCTGGCGAGGCCAATCATGTCTAGAGAGATCAACGAATCCTATGAATTTGGTAAGTTCCGCCTCGACGTTGGCGAACACAAACTCACGCGTCTTAGCGGGCCGACCAACGGCTCGATTCCGGAAAAGGCGTTCCAAACGCTTGTCCATCTCGTCCGCAACTCCGGCACTCTTGTGACAAAGAATGAACTTCTCAATACCGTCTGGCGGGACGCGTTCGTTGAGGAGAATAATCTGGTCAAGGCGATCTACGCCATACGCCGCTTTCTCGAAGATATGAGCGAGAGTCCGTTGTATGTCGAAACCGTCCCCAAGCACGGCTATCGTTTCGTCGCGGACGTAGTAAGGATCGGGCCCTCGAGCCCGCCGAAGTCAGCCGCCGCTGACGAAGAAAGATTCGGCGTTCCGGGCCGATCTCCGGCCTACGACCTGTACCTTCGCGGCAAAGTAAAGGTGGGCAATGTAAAGAAAGACGAAACCGAGGCGGCGATTAGTCTGCTGGAAGAAGCCATTGCGATCGATCCAAGTTTTGCCGAAGCACTTGCACAACTCGCCCGGGCTTACATCAGGATGACATTCAATTTCAGCGACGATGCCGATCGAAACAGACTCCTCGAAAATGCCGAAGTCGCGATCGAAGGAGCTCTCGATCTGAAGCCGGATCTCGCCGAAGGACATTTCGCACGCGGCCTGCTGCTCTGGACGCACACGAAGGGATTCGCGCATGACCAGGCGATCCTGTCATACAAACGATCGCTCGAGTCGAATCCGAATGCAGACGAAACACACCATCAGCTGTCGATGGTATACGGGCATATTGGTTTGTTGGATGAGGCTTTGCAGACGGTAAGAAAAGCGATAGATATCAATCCGAACAACACGATGGCGCGTTTCCGCGTCAGCAACTACCTAGCGTGGCAGTGCAAATTCGATGAAGCGATCTCGGCGCTGAAGACGGTACCGAGCGAGGTAAGCCCATTCTTGGTTGAGCGAATACGGGCTGAGACCTATATAAAAATCGGCCGGCTCGACGATGCCGAGAATATTGTTGACCAGTATCTAAAACACCATCCAACTGACGAGGGCGCTAGTTTCACGAGCGTAAAGGCGTTGATACTTGCACAAAGAGGACAAATGAAAGGCGCCAGAGAAGCTATCGGCCGCTCCGCCAAAACCGGAAAAGGTTTTGGCCATTTTCACCACACTGCTTACAACATCGCATCTGCGTATGCGGCACTTAATGAACCCGACGACGCGGTCAAATGGCTCGAAGCGGCAGCTGACGACGGTTTCCCGTGCTATTCGTACTTCGAACAGGATCCAAACCTCGATAACCTCCGCGCTCACTCGGGGTTCATGGATGTGATGTCAACAATGCAAAAGCAATGGAAGAAGTTCAAGCAGCTAACTTGATCTTATTCCTTCACCCTTCGGCGAGTCGTCAAATAGATATCAAATGTCCCCGGTGCCATTCCTCCCGGACGATTGGATGATGTAAGCAACGTTCTGCCGTCGAATGTTACAAACGGGGCAACATCTCGAAAATCAGAAGAATTAACTTGGGGCCCGAGCTTAAGCGGAGCGGACCAAGATTCGAAAACCGAATTGCGCGTTGCGGTCCATAGATTGTCGAAGGCCCTGTCCTCCGTCAGGTTGGGTCGGTTCGAGCTGAATATTATTTCCAGCCCATCGTCTCGTATCCAGAAACAGGTCTCGATCGAGGGCGTATTCAGTTCCACCACGTTTACCGAAGATTCAAACCCGGTATCGGTGATCGTGCTTTCGTAGATATCGGGTCCGCCAAATCCACCTGGCTTGTTGCTCGAAAAGAAAAGCTTGCTGCTAGGGTTGCCGGCGCCCGCGAAGAGATAATTCGAAGCTAGCTCGGTGTACGGCGTGTTGATCGCCGAGCCAAGATTGACCGGATCCCCCCAACCGAACTCATTGTTAATGTGCTTTCGAGCGATGACCCAGATGTCGGCTTGCCCAAACCCGCCGCCGGCACGGTCGCTCTGAAAGAGCAAAAAGTGACCATCCGACGTAAGCGAACGGACGAGCTCTGTCCCGGAAGAGTTAATCACCGGCCCGAGGTTCACGGGCGTTGCCCAAGGCGAATTTTTATTCTTCCGCGTCGAGACCCAGATATCGCGGCTGAGGTTGATCGATCCTGGCCGATTTGAGGAAAAATACATCGTCCTCTCATCTTTCGAGAGTACGGCGGCCTGGTCGTCAAACTCCGAATTGATCGGTGCGGGAAGCTGAACGACGGGTGCCCATTCGGAAAACTTCGGCCCGTTTCGCGTCGACTGGGCGTTCGACACGGCGGCGATGCAGAGAAGAAATAGGGTAACAAGATGCGTGGACTTTGTTTGCATAACTGCTCCTTTCGATTTTTACAAAGAGGAATATCTTAGTCGACAGAGTTGCCATGATCTCAGCCAGGAAGGTCTCCTGGCGTCACAAGAATGACCACTTTACACGAATTATCACTTTCTTTCGAGGCATCGTAACACGTTATCCCTCGACCGGTCGTTCCATTTTTATTCCATTTTTATTCCGTCACGTGCCTGCACCTCCTACCGTCGCCAAAACTAACACAATCAAGAAGAGGCGCCTTTGAGGCGGCCTCTTCTTGATTCACCGCCGTGGTTCCGCTCCGCCACTGTACTTGTCCCCTGTTTAGAACGTACTTGACACACTCGCCCTGATTTCCAAACGTCGCTGGAAGCCGCTTCTCTGAAGCCTCAATTTTCCTGATTAAAGAGCGATCGTGGAGTGACACCGCTCTACCTATTCTCCAAGGTCGAACAAGCAAGAGCCGAAATATTGCTGCGAGGTATCGTCATCAGGCATCCTGCCGCTGTACTCCATCTATTTCCAGAACAAGATCAGCGCCATACATCTTCGCCGGAGTTTGAAAGCCCGGTGTGAAATTTCCGTCGAGAATTTTCTGGGCGATGTTGAGGGCCGCGAGCGCGGTGATCGTATAACCTTCCGGTCCCTGCATCCGCGACGAGACCCGATTTCCGTTCAGATCGGATGCCTCGCCCCACAGCAACGTCTTTCCCTTTGCTCGTTCCTCGTCGCTCGGACCGCCGGCCGGGATTTGCTTCTGCAGATAATCCTGAACGGGTTTCGTCGCGAGCAGCCAGCCGATGTAGCGGCTCAACTTCAGCATCTTGAGATTCTGCTTCGGCATTACGGTGAAGACTTCGATGTTCGGAATGCCCGTCGAGTAATACGCCGTGGACACATCGCCCCACGGGATCGTCACACCCATTTTTTTGACTTCGCCAAAATCGATCTCGAGCGTCTTCCAAGCTGCGATCACCGGCGTGATCTTTCCGTCCTTTCGGATCGCACCGCCGCGGCCGACGTTCATCGTCATCGTCGCTTGTGTCCCGTGCGAGATCCGCCCCATCCCGTAAAACGCCAATGACAGATGCGTCGCCGATGGCAGACGATCTTTCAAATGTCGCGCGAGACAGTCGGATGGAACGACATCGAAGCCGACGCCGGGCATTACCATGATCTCCGACGCCTTCGCCTTGTCGTCGAGCGCCGCCATCGACTCGAACACCGAGATCTCACCCGTGATATCGGTGTAATGTTTTTTGTTTCGAAGACACGCCTCGACCATCGTCCGTGACGTGACGGAGAACGGCCCGGCGCAATGCAGAACCATATCGACCTCCTGCAGGGCCGCGTCGAGCCTCGCCGTTTCATCGAGCGCAAAAACGCGATAGTCGAGATGATGCTTTTTCGCGAGCTCTTCGATCGCGATTGCATTCCGTCCCGCGAGGATCGGTTTCATCCCGCGCTCGACCGCGTACCGTGTGATCAGTTCACCCGTGTAACCGTTGGCTCCGTAAACTAGTAGTCGGTCCGTCATAATGTGTTGTCTCCCGCGCCGCTCAGTATTTTTTGCACGCGCCCGATCTGGCCGTCCGCCAATCTCACTTTGATCCCGTGCGGATGCGTCGACGAATTTGTTAGCAGATCTTTGACCACGCCGACAGTCTCGCGTCCGTTTCGCTGATCCTGCTTGAGTACGATCGCGACTTTCATTCCGGGACGGATGTTCTTCCGTTCACGATGGGGCATAACCTACTGCTTTGCAAGCACTCGCCTTAACAGCATCAACTGCCCGAGATGATACGCGTTATGATCCGCGACGAGCAATGCTTCGCGTAGAATCGTCTGGCCATCTCCGTGATGGATCTTTGCGAAAAGGTCAATATTTTTGTCTCTCACCAGCTCGCGAATAGATTCCAGATCGCCTAGTACTTGCTCGATCGATCTCTGCCAATCTGCGGGCGAAGCCTCGGCCTTGTTCCAATAGCCATCCGGGAAGTCAGGCGAAACATGCTTTGCGTCACGGCTGAATTCAAGAATGTCCCACTGGGCCAGGCGGATGTGTTCCAGCAATTCCCAGGCGGTGTGCGGCGCATTTTCTAAACGGGTATTGATTTTAGAAAGCGGAAAGCCGCTCAACGCCGTTTCGAGATCGATGTGCGCAAACTTCCCTTCCAGCAGTTCCAAAATATGGTCTCTTAGTCTTCCGTCCATCTTTTTTTACCTGCCAAAGCGCCAAATAATTCAGCCGAACAGGCTCACCCCAGATCCTTGCGTCTCCGTTAATTTTCGCAAGAATTCCTTACGCTTTATCTCCCGCGCTCCGAGCGCCTTGATATGAGGCGTCATTACCTGTGCGTCGAGCCACGTCGAATTGCGGCCTTTTAGATGCTCGATCAGGAAAAGCAGCGCGAGTTTCGACGCGTTCGATACTTTGTGAAACATGCTCTCGCCACAGAACAGGCCGCCGGCGTCAACGCCGTACAGTCCGCCGACAAGCTCGCCCTTCGTATCCCAGGCTTCGACGCTATGCGCCATTCCAACCTCGTGAAGACCGCAGTACGCGTCGATGAAGTCGGACGTTATCCAAGTGCCGTTCTCGCCGGCGCGCGAGACGCGAGAGCAATTCTCGAT
>JBDTSA010000071.1:0-7707 GCA_039931335.1 Acidobacteriota bacterium | reverse complement strand
ATAACGCACGGCGAATTACGAGGCTATCTAGTCAAACGTCAAATCCGACGTTGGCGGCGAAATTTATGCAGAAGCGGCGCGGCCGGTTCCTTCGCAGGCTGCCCGCGTCGAAGAAGTTGCGGATGGAATGCGGCGGACGGCGGTTGACGAGGTTGTGCAGACCGAACGGGAAGTTGGACGTGCTCGAGTCATGGCGCGAATCTCGCAGGTCGTCGACTATCTGTTCTTTATTGTTTATGGACTGCTGACCATCAGGCTTTTGCTCGAGCTCTTCGCCGCCCGGGAGAGTGCCGGATTCTTTAAGTTTGTAAAGACTGCGACTGATCCCTTTTATTCACCATTTCGCGGGTTGGTACCGAGTCCATCTACTGCAGAAGGATTTACGCTGGCTCTTCCGATCGTCGTCGCGATTGTTGTGTACATGCTTTTGCACCTTGCGATCAACGGTCTACTGCGCGTCTTCGCGCATCGAAAGACAGAGGTGTGACGTCGTTCTTGAGGTTTTAAACTTAAAGTAGTAAATACATAGCCATCCTCAACCGAAGAATAATTTAAAAAAAGGAGAGTACTATGCTTGGAATAATTTGGCAGCTCATCGTTGGCTTGATCGTCGGTATTATCGCTCGATTGGTATTGCCCGGCAGAGAAGCGTTGCCTGAAGGCGCTCTTGGCTGGCTTATTACCGCGCTGCTCGGTGTCGCCGGTGCGTTTCTCGGTGGAATGGTCGCTCGTGCGCTGTGGGCGGACGCTGGTTACACGGCCGGGTGGATAATGTCGATCCTGGGCTCAATCCTTCTGCTTCTGCTCGTCCGAATGCTCTTCGGAAATCGGAGCGCCGCGGTCTAGACAATACAAAAATTTCAGGGTTCCAAAAAGGCCCCGCCGTTCTGGCGGGGCCTTTTGCTGTTCAGACGATTCCGCAGCCGGAGTGGCCACAGTCGCAGCTTATTTCGGTAATATCCTGATCAGAAGCATTCCGGCAGTGATCACTGCAAAATTCCCGGTCGCCGCTTACGGCGCATGCACATGCTCCATGTCCACACTTATTATCGTCAGCCATAATTATTCCCCCAAGATCGCGTTAGATTTTGCTGTCAAACGCCCACTCCGACACGACTCATCGTGTCCTAATGCAGCTAGACCGTCCGTTAGCAATAAGAAATTATAAACAACCGCTGCTCCGCTAACAATCAAAAAGTTCACCCGCTTCAGGAAACGCGATGCGATTGAGACTTTGCTAGAGGAAACGAGTAATTAAGATTCCATGCCTTAGTGCGTGGATAAAAGGGAACGGTTGGTTTTTTGAAGAGAATTGATCAGCCGTTTCCTTTTCTACGTTTAAAGAATCCCGACACAAATCGTGCGATTCCGAATCATTTGACACAAATTCGTTCAGTTAAACCTCTGAATCAGCGAGAAAATCCGCTGGCATGGCCCTTGCAAACGGAGGGTTGGAACGACCAAGGGAATTCTTAGCGTTCGGAGAGGAGATACGATGAAGACATTGTTCAATATCAGGAAAATCGCTTTGACGGCAGGATTCGCGTTCATAGTACTCATCACGGCGAACGCGGATGTCAATGCTCAGTCGCGGCGCGAAATTGAACGAGAGCGCCAGCGGATCGAACGCGAAAACGCACAGTACCAGCGGGACCAGAGACGTTATAGAAATAATAGAAATGACTCGGGTGTAACTCGACGTACCGAACAGCGCGTCGCAAATGCGAATTATGCGAACGGCTATCAGCAGGGTCTGCTTGCCGGGCAATATGATCGGCGGAAACGGAAGTACAATCTGTCGAACGTCTATCGCAATACCGGATCATCGCCGAACGAGGGAGATCCGTCGAGCAACGACTATATTTATCGGCAGGGATATCTGCAGGGATACAACGACGGTTATAACGGCATTACAAATTATTGATCTCGCCCATGCCGTCTACGAGAAGGCCTCGCCCCCGCGAGGCTTTTTTGTTTTTACTTAAATGGCCGGAGTGTCCCCGTATTCAGCTGTGAAGATCTGCAGGCGATCCCTGATCTTATCGCGCACGGTTCGAAATGCCGTGAGGCGCTCTTCAGAGTTTCCCTCGACGGCGGCTGGATCCTCGAAGCTCCAGTGAATTCGCGCAGCATCGCCCGGAAACAATGGGCAGCTTTCTTTGGCGTTGTCGCAAACGGTAATGATGAAGTCGAAACGCCGATCGAGAAACTCATCGACAGACTTTGAACGATGCGCGGAAATATCGAGACCGATCTCGCGCATTGCCTCGACAGCTTCTGGCCGAACGCTCGAGGGAGCGACTCCCGCACTTTCGACGACAAACTTTTCTCCAGCGAGATCACGAAGGATCCCTTCGGCCATCTGACTCCGTGCAGAATTTCCGGTACATAAAATCAGGACGCTACGCTTTTTCATTACTCAGCTCATTGATTGGAAAATATTTTCTTTGAAAGTAGAGAGCGACGCTCACGAGTCCGATCAGAACCGGGACCTCGACAAGTGGGCCTACGACGGCGGCGAATGCGGCGCCGGAATTGATCCCGAAAACGGCGACGGCGACGGCGATCGCCAACTCGAAGTTATTACTTGTGGCGGTGAACGACAGCGTCGCCGATCGCGAATAGTCTGCACCGAGCTTCCATCCCATGTAAAAACTAATGAGAAACATAGCAACAAAATAGACCAACAGGGGAATCGCGATACGCACGACGTCCAGCGGAAGCTGCACAATAAGTTGACCCTTCAAACTGAACATGACGATGATCGTGAAGAGAAGCGATATCAATGTGATCGGGCTGATCGCGGGAATGAATTTTCCGTCGTACCACTCCCTACCTTTTAACCTGATGAGTATGAATCGCGTTAGCATTCCGGCGAGGAACGGAATGCCTAAATAGATAAGTACGCTCTCGGCGATCTGCCGGATGCTGACATCAACGACGACGCCCTCGAGGCCAAAAAGCGGAGGCAGCACAGTTATAAAAAACCACGCATAGACGCTGTAAAACAAAACCTGGAAGACACTGTTGAAGGCGACTAGACCCGCGGCGTAATCACCATCGCCCCGCGCGAGATCGTTCCAAACAATGACCATCGCGATGCATCGGGCGAGCCCGATCATGATCAGGCCGACCATATAATCCGGCTTATCGCGCAGAAAAATTATCGCTAATGCGAACATCAGGACCGGTCCGATCACCCAGTTCTGGATCAGTGAAAGGCCGAGTATCCGCGTATCGCGAAAGACCTCGCCGAGGTTCTCATATCGAACCTTCGCCAGCGGTGGAAACATCATAAGTATCAAGCCGACAGCGATCGGGATATTTGTCGTCCCGATCTGAAATCTGTTTATTAACGATTCGGTGCCGGGAAAGAAAGATCCGATCGCGACGCCCGCCCCCATCGCCAGAAAGATCCAGAGAGTCAGGAATCTATCGAGGAGGGACAGGCGCCGCGTCGGGTTACAGTTTGTCGAAGACATAATTAGAGATTACCCCGAAGCCGCGTCAGCAGTTGTTACCGCGTTCCGATTGAGCCGCTTCGCAACATAGCGTGAACCAATCGAATTTTCCGTTCTCATTGTCACGCCTAATGACGAACACTTCCCAATCATTTTCGAATAGCGACTTCAAATATCGGCCGTTCGCCTCGCTGTGACAATCGCTTCGCAGCGGGCACGAAGTCATCGAACGGCTAAACATTTTCTCGGCCAAGCCCATTGGTTTACCTCGTTAGCAGCACGCCGTCGCGACTTCCTGCTTCTTGCCATCGATGTCGGTGAAAGTCGGGGTGCAGCAAGTCTTTTCAGCCGACGTCTGCACTTCTTCCGACAGATTGTCCTTTAGCACGACAAAGACTTCCCACTCATTTCCATCGGGGTCATGAACCCAAGCCTTGTCCTGCAGCGCATAGCAGCATGTCGTCTGCATTTCCTCTCGTGGAAGCAAGCCTCTTTCTTCCCAGCGATCACGCAAAGATCTCACGTCTTCAGTTGCGGCGACCTGGATTCCCAGATGCGAGAGTGCTCCGCTGCCTTCAAAGGGAACCTGGTTGAGCGTCAGATTGAGCGGCGGGTTCGAGACGTCGAACTTCGCGTATCCTGTCCGTACCTTCGACGGTTCGAGGTCGAGCATCTTCTTGTAGAACTCGATACTGCTGGAGACGTCTTTTACGTTTATTGCCAAATGAGCTTTCAATGTATTTATTCCGGTGTTGTTCATGATGTATATCTCTCCTTCTTCATCTCTTTTTGCATAATAACAATTACGGTTGTGCGTAATTGTATTCCGAAGATAGTACGAAATGATACTTATGTCAAGGCATAATTGTATTGTGGTAGAATATTTTCATGGCGAAGGAGAAAGGCCCGGATCTCGAACTCTTCTTTTCGGCTCTAGCAGACAAAACAAGGTTGCGGCTATTGAACCTGCTCCGCGACGGGGAAGTTTGCGTTTGTTTTTTTGCGGGTACTCTGGATACGAACAACCCGAAGATCTCGCGCCACCTTTCGTATTTGAAAAGGGCTTCGTTGGTTTCCCCGCGCCGTGATGGCAAGTGGATGCATTACACGTTGACCAGGCCGACGAATTCTGCTGCGGCAGAGGTGTTCGATGCGACAATGAAAATGCTGGAGAGCGATCCGGAAATGAAAAGGGATCGCGAACGGCTCGTGGATTTTTGTTGTTCCCCGAACGCACCGGTGATGATCCAGGGCAGGGCGAAGTCAGCAAAATGATAAAGGGGCCCAACGCCTGCCGACGGCTTGTGTCATCGTTTGTTGCACGGTGTCCAAAACGTAAAGTAAACTTTGGCTCCAATCCCAATTATTCTCGTTTCTAGTTTCAGTGGAGGTCGTCGGAGATGAATCAGATCCAGATCGTCAGATCGCGCGTGGCGTCTCAAGCGCTTGTTGTCGTATTGTTATTTGCTGCGAGCGTTCTGTGTCCCGGACTCATTCAGGCACAGCCGCAAAAATCTACCTCCGTTCTGCCGCCGCCGCAGTATCAGATCTTCGATATCGGAGTCGTGCTGATGGCCGACACCGCGTCGCAGGGATTTGGTGTTTCAACTAGCGGCATCGGAGTGGGACGCTCGGTGCGCACCGGCGGCGCGCAGGCGTATACGTGGACACAAGGCGGCGGAATTGTCGGACTGCCGAATATCGCCGGGCGGGCGTTCTGTGTGTCCAATGCCGCCAACGGCAATGGTGTCGTCGTCGGAACTTGTGCGGCCTCGCTCTTCGGCACTAGCCGTTTGCCGGTTACGTGGATCGGTGGAATGGTCAGTCAGCTTCCTCTGCCGGCTGGAGAAACTCTCGGTGACGCCAACGATGTGAACGGATCAGGGTTGGCCGTCGGTTCGATAAACAGCGGCAGCCTACAACGCGGCGTCATATACAACGGAATGAATGCGACGGTCATTACGCAGACGACGGCGGGAGGTAGTTTCTTCCTGACCGCATTCGGAGTCAACGATTCCGGCCGTGTCGTCGGGCAGGGAATTGATCCGGCTGATGCGGCGAGAAACGTCGGTATCGTATTCGACATCGGATCAATGGCGGCATTTGAAGTTGGAGCTCTGTCCGGAGCGAACGGCGCGCTCGCATTCGGTGTGAGCAACGCGGGCCATGTTGTCGGCTCCTCGATGATGAATCAGGGATCCGGGCTTCCATTCATCTGGACTCAGGCCGGCGGTATGGTCGCGATTCCTCTCGCGGCCGGGACAAGTCAGGGTTCTGCACGGGCTGTCAATTCCGCGGGTTGGGCTGTCGGTACCGATTCATCTGCATTCGCGATCCCCTTCGTTTACGATGGCACAAATACATATCGTCTTGTTGATCTGATCCCGGCCGGAACGGGTTGGGATCTTTCAACGAACACTTCGTCGTCGGCGCTCGGGATCAGTGATTCGAATGTGATCGTCGGAACAGGAGTTTTCAACGGCGCGGTGCACGCGTATGCGATGGTGCCTGTAGTCACGAATGTCTCGGTGAGCGGGCGTGTATTAACTGCGGGCGGTAATCCGATCCGAAGTGCGGTCGTCTCGATTATCGGGGGCAATCTTCCGGCGGGGACCCAAGCCGTGACGGCCAGTTTCGGATGGTTCTCGTTCTCAGGATTAGAAGCAGGCCAGACCTACACGATCACCGTGAGCGCGAAGCGAAATACGTTCGCTCAGCCGTCGAGAATGATCACGCCACAAGCAAATGTGAGTGACTTCGACTTTCTCGCCGAGCAGTGATCAGGGCAATTTCGGCGCCGGCAGAATGCTAAGCCGGCGTCGATATGTAAGCTGACGCCAGATCCATTCCGTCGGGCCGTACGCAAAATATCGGAGCCACAGCGAGCTGAGAAATATCTGACACGCAAAGATTCCGAGTGCAGTAAGTGTCGCCTTTAGAGCCCCGAACTTTCCAAACAACCCAAAACCATATCCGTAGAACAGCGTTACGCAGATCACCGTTTGGAGCAAGTAATTTGTCAGCGCCATTCTGCCAACCGGGGCTAGATAGCTGAGAATCTGCCTCGACATGTCTTTCTGCCAGAGCGTCGCTACAAAAGCGACCATGAAGAGCGCGAGGGCCGGCACGCCAAACGAATATCCGATGACCCCCGCAAGGCCCATCGGCGAAGGCGGGAACGGCGCTTCGTTGCCGGCCAGCCATGCCATCGCGATATTTCCTGTAAGACCAAGTACGAGGCCATACGCGAGGACGCGACGGATGAAAGGTTTGTGCTCCGACAAATTCTGAAAGAACCCGCGTCGATACGCATACATTCCGAGCAAGAACATTGCGAGAATTTTTGGGAGCCGCATCTGAAAGATCAAGCCCATATAACGTCCGACGACATATCGCAGATTGTATTCGCTAACGATCTGCCAATAGCTGCTCTGCGTTACGGTCTGGACATTCGAATTCCACATGTCCGCCTGCGATGCTTCGAAACCGGCCGCGGCGTCAGCCGGGGCAAACGCGACAAAGGCAATGTAAAGCAAAATGTATGTGACGACCGGGACCGCCATCAGAGCAAATGCCCACTTCAGCAGCGACTCGTTCGATTTCTTCCGAAACAGGATCAGGATGAATCCCATCAAAGCATAAATGCTGAGAATGTCACCCGCCCAAAGCAAGTACGCATGCAGCAGTCCGATGACGAGCAGCCAGAACAGCCGTCGTTTCAGTAGGGAAGCGCTCGCGTCTCCGCGCTCCTCCGCACGCGCCATCTGCAACGCGAAGCCAAGCCCGAAGAGGAATGAAAAGATCGAATAGAATTTTCCCTCTACAAAGAAATGTACGAGAAAGTGAGTGACCTGATCGTAGAGCGGAGCGTGCGCCTCAAGCGCCGTCGGCATCATCCCGTAACCTGAGAACCACTGCACGTTGCCGATAAGAATTCCGCACACGGCGAGGCCGCGCAGGACGTCGAGAATCTCAATTCGTTCCCGCGAAGTAACCGGTGCGATCTCGTTTGTTGCCATCATGTCTCTCCTCGTTCATCATCTTCGATCGGGAGAATGCCTCGCCGACATAGATCCAGGGAACAACCGGTGAGCCTGCGAGAGCCACCGCGGGCCACAAGGGATACGCGACGGCAAAAAGCAAGATAGTTTCGCAGACGATCTGCGGGTTACTAACGGCAGCCATCTAAAAAGCTTGAAAGGTTCTGCTAAAATGATTGTGTGCCTATCCGCCCGGGCATTTCTAC